>CAZVPC010000124.1:0-5283 GCA_964629005.1 uncultured Pseudoalteromonadaceae bacterium
TACAAGGCGCCGCAAGCGGCGGGGAATAAAACCCGATCAGAGATTAAAAGTGCCTAATAAAGGCACCTTAAATGCGTTTAGTGAAACAGTCACTAATGATACTCATAAAAGTGCAGATGAGCTATTTGATAAAGTAGCATGAGTATCGTTATTTGGGCGGTTATTTTAACGTTGCGGTTAAAAAAGGGCGAATATTGGTCACAATTTCTTTTAATAAACGAGGGCTTGAAGCAACTATATTACCTGAAACTGAGTGATTATGACCGCCACTCAAATCGGTGACTAAGCCACCCGCTTCAATAATTAATAATTCACCCGCGGCAGTATCCCAAGGTTTTAAACCAAATTCGAAAAAGCCATCAACACGTCCAGCAGCAACATACGCTAAATCTAATGCGGCAGAGCCAGCTCTACGCATATCAGCAGTTTTAGCAAATAATTCTTTAAACATGCCCATGTAAGCATCAATATGTTGTTTTTGTTTGAAAGGGAAACCAGTTGCCAAAATAGTGCCGGTTAATTCTTTATGTTTTTTCACCCGAATGCGAAAACCATTTAATTGCGCACCTTTACCACGGCTAGCACTGAATAATTCGCCACGTATAGGATCATAAATAACGGCTTGGTCGAGTTTTCCTTTTACTTTTAAGGCAATAGAGACTGAAAAATGAGGAATGCCTTTGACAAAGTTAGTTGTGCCATCTAACGGATCAATAATCCATTGATAGTCATTATCTTCACCTTTAATTTCACCA
This sequence comes from uncultured Pseudoalteromonadaceae bacterium, assembly GCA_964629005.1. Lineage (GTDB taxonomy): Bacteria > Pseudomonadota > Gammaproteobacteria > Enterobacterales > Alteromonadaceae. The sequence goes on from CAZVPC010000124.1 coordinate 756, forward strand.
CATTCTTCACTAATAATAGAATGTTTAGGATAAGATTTTTTAATCGTGTCAATAATTGCTTGTTCAGCATTTCTATCAACGTTCGTAACAAAATCATTACTACTTTTTATTTCAATTTCAATTTTATCTAATTGCTCAAATGCACGAGAAATTACCGTACCAGCACTGCGCGCAGCGCGCACAGCAATATTTAACATGGGATGCATAATAATGACTACCTAAGTTTATAACACAGCTTTGTAAAAGAACGAGGCTTAATTAAGTTTCAACCAAGGTATTATAGTCTTTGTTGAAATTTTAAGCGCGCGAAGTGTAGCAAACAATAAGTTTTATTGCGAATAAAATTATTGAGCGTTTACAGAGAATTCTTTTATAGACTTAAAAACTCTAGTTCAGAATAAATTGCGCTAGCAAATAGACAAATGCTTAATACATTTTATCACCGAGATAGTTATTGTGCACTATTCAGTTAGTTTAAGTCTGTGTTAAAATTGTAGCTAAATTTATTTAGCTAAGTAGTTATAAAATAATAATGTTAACGTCATTAAAAAATATTCGAGTGGTTTTAGTCAATACCTCTGATTGCCGTAATATTGGTTCGGCGGCAAGAGCTATGAAAACCATGGGGCTTAAGCAATTAATTTTAGTTGCGCCTGTTGAAATGCCCAATGGTCAAGCGCAAGCACTTGCTGCGGGGGCAACTGACGTGCTAGCCAATGCAAAAGTTGTGGCGACGATGCAAGAGGCGGTAAAAGAATGTGGTTTGGTTGTTGGTACTAGCGCTCGTTCACGAAGCTTACCTTGGCCGATGTTAGATCCAAGGCAGTGTGGTGAAAAATTAGTCACAGAAATGAATGATTTTCCCGTTGCCCTTGTTTTTGGCAGAGAAAGCAGCGGTTTAACGAATGATGAATTACAGTTATGTCATTTTCATGTGCAAATTCCCGCAAATCCTGATTATAGCTCCTTGAATTTAGCCATGGCAGTACAAACATTAAGTTATGAAATAAGAATGAATTTTTTGAGTCAACAACAAGCTCGGCTGGTAAAAAACCAAACAGTTCAACTTAATGAATTAGTGAGTGATGAATATCCTGTTGTTGCAGAGACTGAACGCCTTTATCAGCATTTTGAAAAAGCCTTAAAAGCGACCGGATTTATTACACCCAATCATCCCGGTTTGGTTATGACCAAGTTGCGTCGCTTGCTAAATAGAGCGCGACCCGATATTAAAGAAGTCAAAATGCTACGTGGTATCTTGTCTTCAGTAGAAAAAGCCAGTAAAAACAGAACCTAAAACCAACGATGTAACCTATTGTTATATAAGTAAATTATAAAACGTAAATTAAAGGAAATTACTATGTTTAGCCGTATCAAAGAAGATATTAACAGTGTCTTTGAGCGTGATCCTGCCGCCCGAAATATGTTTGAAGTGTTAACTAATTATCCGGGATTACACGCAATATGGGGCCATCGTTTGGCTAACTGGTTTTGGTGTCGAAATTTTAAATGGTTAGGCCGAACTATTTCAACCTTTTTCCGTTGGATAACGGGGGTTGAAATTCATCCCGGCGCAACGTTAGGGCGTCGTTTTTTTATTGATCATGGCATGGGGGTGGTTATTGGTGAAACCGCAGAAATTGGCGAGGATTGTACTATTTACCATAGTGTTACCTTGGGTGGGACTAGCTGGAATGCGGGTAAACGTCATCCTACATTAGGTAATAATGTGGTTATCGGTGCCGGTGCAAAAGTATTAGGGCCATTACTGATTGGCGATAATGCTCGCATTGGCTCTAATGCTGTGGTGGTAAAAGATGTGCCTGCAAAAGCCACGGTTGTTGGTATTCCGGGGCGCATTGTTAATACTAAAACAACCGCAGATCCCAGCCATGATAAACGTAGTAAAATTGCCGAAAAATATGGCTTTGATGCTTATGCTGTTTCGCCTGATAACCCAGATCCGGTTGCTAAAGCGATTGGTAGAATGTTAGATCATGTCCATTTAATGGATAGTAAATTGGGTGATATTTGTAAAGAAGTAAATCAACTTGGTGGTAATGTATGTGATCAGGCATTGCCTGAGTTACGCGTTGGTGAATTTATTGAAGATGAAAAAGCCGCCGCCGAACGTCGCGAGCAGAAAGTCTCAGCGTTTGATCCTGAGATTTGATCTGGTCAGTCTCTATTTTTGATTTAAATCAAAAACCTTTAGTTTTACTCAACTATTATTTGATCTCTTTTTTTAGCTCGTGTAGAATACCTTAGTAAATTACTAGGGTATTTAATTGACTATTTTGTAGGGCTATGTAAAATTGCGCGAATATTTATTGCTTAGCGCTGATTGGTCTTCTTCTTAGTCTACAAAAAATTAAACGTTACAGAGAATGTAAGGGGTGAAAATGAAATTAACTTCTAAAGGTCGCTATGCGGTAACAGCCATACTTGATGTTGCTATTCATGCGGTTACCGGACCTGTATCGTTAGCGGATATCTCAGAGCGACAAGATATCTCATTATCTTATTTAGAACAATTATTTTCACGTTTACGTAAACACGGCTTAGTTACCAGTATTCGTGGTCCTGGTGGTGGTTATCGACTAGGACGATGTTCCGCTGAAATTGCTATTGCTGATGTTATTTTTGCTGTAGATGAAAGTGTTGATGCAACCAAATGTTCAGGAAAAACTGGTTGTCAAGGCGGACAAAAATGCCTTACTCATAACCTTTGGGCCGGTTTGAGCCTGCGCATTGAAGAATTTTTACAAGGCATATCTTTGTCGGAATTAGTTGAGCAAGGAGATGTTAAGTTGGTGTCAAAACGGCAAGACAACTTTCAGCAAGCTGCGGCTGATCATGCATCGTTACAAACCTTGATCAGCACTAGAAATATTATTCACGATTTATCATAAGTCGTGTTGCTTTACCTTGGAGAGTGTTAGCTTATGAAGCTTCCTATTTATTTTGATTATTCAGCAACAACCCCTGTAGACAAACGTGTTGCTGAGAAAATGATGCAATTTTTAACCACCGATGGCGTTTATGGCAATCCAGCCTCTCGTTCGCATAAATTTGGTTGGCAGGCTGAAGAAGCTGTTGATATTGCACGCAACCAAGTGGCCGATTTAATTAATGCCGATCCGCGTGAAATTGTCTTTACGTCAGGCGCAACTGAGTCAGATAACTTGGCGATAAAAGGTGTTGCTCATTTTTATAGTAAAAAAGGCAAACATATTATTACCAGCAAAACCGAGCATAAAGCGGTTTTAGATACCTGTCGCGAATTAGAACGTCAAGGTTTTGAGGTTACTTATTTAGATCCTGAAACTAACGGTTTAATTGATTTAAATAAATTACAAAACGCAATGCGCGACGACACTATTTTAGTCAGTATTATGCACGTAAATAATGAAATAGGCGTTATTCAAGACATTAGCGAGATTGGCGAAATGTGCCGCGCCCGTAAAATTATATTTCATGTTGATGCCGCACAAAGTGCCGGTAAAATTTTAATCGATATGCAAACCTTGAAAGTAGATTTGATGTCGTTTTCAGCACATAAAATATATGGTCCTAAAGGCATCGGTGCTTTGTATGTACGTCGAAAACCTCGTATTCGTTTAGAAGCGCAAATGCATGGTGGTGGTCATGAACGCGGTATGCGTTCAGGTACTTTGCCAACCCATCAAATTGTTGGCATGGGTGAAGCCTTTCGATTAGCAAAAGCCGAAATGGCACAAGATATTGCGCATGTTACTGCGATGCGTGATCGCTTATGGGCTGGTTTGAGTACCATGGAACAAGTCTTTATTAATGGTGATGCCAACAAACGTTATGCTGGTAATTTGAATGTGAGCTTTAATTTTGTTGAAGGCGAATCATTGATCATGGCATTGAAAGATTTGGCCGTATCTTCTGGCTCGGCTTGTACGTCAGCGAGTTTAGAACCTTCGTATGTATTACGTGCCTTAGGTCTAAATGATGAGATGGCGCATAGTTCAATTCGTTTTAGTTTTGGTCGTTTTACTCGCGCAGAAGAAATTGATTACGCTATCGATTTAATTAAACAGTCGATTGGTCATTTACGTGATATGTCACCACTTTGGGAAATGTTTAAAGATGGTGTTGATTTAAATTCAGTTGAATGGGCAGCCCATTAAGGTTGTCTAGAGGAGTTAATTATGGCTTATAGTGAAAAAGTAATCGATCATTATGAAAACCCACGTAATGTGGGGTCGATGGACAAAAATGATCCCACGGTCGCCACTGGCATGGTGGGTGCCCCTGCGTGTGGTGATGTGATGAAACTACAATTGAAAATATCTGCTGAGGGTATCATCGAAGATGCTAAATTTAAAACTTATGGTTGTGGTTCTGCCATTGCGTCGAGTTCATTAGTCACTGAATGGGTTAAAGGTAAGTCAATTGAAGAAGCCGGTGAAATAAAAAATACTGCAATTGCCGAAGAACTTGCCTTGCCACCAGTTAAAATTCATTGTTCAATTTTAGCGGAAGATGCGATAAAAGC
>CAZVPC010000124.1:5383-8472 GCA_964629005.1 uncultured Pseudoalteromonadaceae bacterium
TTTGTAGGCGTGGCTTTAGCCGCGCATAAGTAATAATTTGTAATATAAAGTTCAATTAAGGCGGAGTAGTAAAATGTCAGTTACCATGACAGCAGCAGCCGTAGAGCGAGTACGCTCTTTTATCAGTAATCGAGGCAAAGGTCTTGGTTTACGATTAGGCATTAAAACCACAGGTTGCTCTGGATTAGCTTATGTACTTGAATTTGTTGATGATTTAAACGACGATGATAAAGTATTTGCCATCAATGATGTGAACATTATTATTGATGGTAAATCATTAGTTTACCTTGCGGGCATTGAACTAGATTTTGTTAAAGAAGGTTTAAACGAAGGTTTTAAATTTATCAATCCTAATGCCAAAGGTGAGTGTGGTTGTGGTGAGAGCTTTAACGTTTAATCGTTAGTGTTGTCGAGTCAAGCATTGCATTGACCTACAAGCAAATTAAATGATGATTTTTATTTTGTAGATCGACACGAACGCAGCGAGGCTCGACAAAATCATTCTTGTTTTGTGTCGGGGCAAACATCGACCAACAATATCACTATTTTCTTGGAATTGCCGTTTTGAATTATTTTGAGTTATTTGCACTACCCCAATCATTTGACCTTGATTTAGCACAACTGAGCAATACATTTCAATCGTTACAAAAAATGGTACACCCAGATCGATTTGCTCATGCTTCGAGTCAAGAGCAGTTGTTGGCTGTGCAAAAATCAGCCACGGTAAACGATGCCTATCAAACATTAAAAAACGCTCTTAAACGTGCTGAATATTTATTGGCACAACGCGGTACACAAATGCCGTCAGAGCAAACTTCATTTCACGACACGCATTTCTTGATCCGGCAAATGGAATTAAGAGAAATGCTGGCGGAAATAAAATTTGCTGATGATGTTGACGCCGCTTTGTTAGTCATTAATGAACTGATAGATAGCGAATACCATGTGTTATTTTCTCAATTGAAAAAATATTTAAATGATAACAATGATGAAAGTAATATAATGGCAATAGAAATTTTACGTAAGTTGAAGTTTTATCAAAAACTTCAACTTGAGTTAGCGCGTATTGAAGAACAACTGTTTGACGATTAATGCGTTTAACTAATAACCTTTAATGATCATCTTTTTACCTTAGAGCATTAATATGGCCTTATTACAAATTGCTGAACCTGGTCAAAGCACCGTTCCACATCAACATCGACTTGCTGCTGGTATTGATTTGGGCACCACTAATTCCTTGATCGCCAGCGTGAAAAGCGGTATTGCAACAACGTTACTAGATAATAATGGGGATGATATTTTACCTTCAGTGGTCAGTTATCAAAGCCAAAATATTCTTGTGGGCGATGCCGCAAAAGATTATTTAGTGTCTGATCCTAACAATACTATTATTTCAGCAAAACGTCTCATGGGTCGTTCCCTTAGCGATATTCAACAGAAATATCCTCATTTACCTTATCAGTTTAGCGGTGATAATAGCCACCCGAGCATTCAAACTTGTCAAGGAGCCGTTGATCCAGTACAAGTATCGGCTGAGATATTAAAAAATTTAGTTAATCGTGCTGAACACTCTTTAGGTGGAGAATTAACTGGAGTTGTGGTTACTGTACCGGCTTATTTCGATGATGCTCAACGACAAAGTACTAAAGATGCAGCAAAATTGGCTGGTGTTGAAGTATTACGGTTACTAAATGAACCTACCGCTGCGGCAGTTGCTTATGGGTTAGATAGTGGTCAAGAAGGCGTTATTGCCATTTATGATCTAGGTGGCGGCACATTTGATATTTCAATTTTACGTTTAAATAAAGGTGTATTTGAAGTATTAGCAACAGGTGGTGATTCAGCGTTAGGGGGTGATGATTTTGATTTATTAGTGGTTGATCATTTAGTTGAAAGCTTAGTTACACAAACGGGATTAACCAGGCCATTATCGACAAGTTTAGAGCGGCAATTATTACAACAAGCGTGTTTTGCTAAAGAGCAGTTAACGAATAATGACAGTGTTGAAATTACTGTATCACTATCAGAAGTACGTAGTTTCAACACCACGTTAACGAAAAACACCTTTGATAACTTAATTAAACAGCTAGTGAGTAAAACTTTGCGTGCGTGTCGTCGGGCATTAAAAGATGCGGACGTTGGTATTGATGACGTTGTTGAAGTTGTTATGGTTGGCGGTTCTACCCGTGTTCCTTTGGTTCGCACTGAAGTTGAACGCTATTTTAAAAAGCAACCCTTAACGTCGATTGATCCTGACAAAGTGGTTGCTATAGGCGCTGCCATTCAAGCGGATATTTTAGCGGGCAACAAGCCCGATAGCGATATTTTATTGCTTGATGTTATTCCGTTGTCGTTGGGTATTGAAACTATGGGTGGTTTGGTGGAAAAAATTATTCCACGTAATACCACCATTCCCGTTGCCAAAGCACAAGAATTCACTACCTTTAAAGATGGTCAAACGGCTATGGCCATTCATGTTTTACAGGGTGAACGAGAGTTAGTTGATGATTGTCGCTCACTTGCCCGTTTTGAATTACGTAATATTCCGGCAATGACCGCAGGTGCCGCTCATATTCGTGTTACCTTTAAAGTTGATGCCGATGGTTTATTACAAGTTTCAGCGATGGAAAAATCAACAAAGGTTATCGCGAATATTGAAGTTAAACCCTCGTTTGGTTTAGCAGCAGAACAAATCACAAAAATGCTAGAAGATTCCATGACTAATGCAGATAAAGACATGCAATTGCGGATGTTGAAAGAGCAGCAAGTTGAAGCTAAACGTGTACTTGAGTCGGTACAAGCCGCATTAGCTGCTGACGGAGACTTATTAACTGCACAAGTACGAAACGATATTAGTAATGCCTTAGTTAATTTAGTCGCTGTCACGAAAAATTCAAATAACAGTACTACTGGGATCAGAGATGTTGAAGTGGCAATAGAGCAAGTAGATCAACTAACTGCAAATTTTGCTGAATTGCGCATGGACTCGTCTATTCGCAACGCATTAACGGGTCATAGTGTTGATGAAGTTTAATGTTAATGTAGATCCAGACCTTCGTCAGGATGACGTTGATTTTCGTCAAGATGAC
>CAZVPC010000125.1:0-8463 GCA_964629005.1 uncultured Pseudoalteromonadaceae bacterium
ACCAAAAAAAAATAATCTATAGTATAAAACTAAAAATAAGGACAAAACCATAAAACAACTATATAATCAATTAGTTACGATACAAGCATCACCACTCTTAAATGATGCACCTAATCTGTACAATTTGTTTACAAAATCAGCAATCGCGTTTAAGTTGCTAAAAACCAAGATGAAGATGCGAATTATTCCGTTTACGTAAAGATAAGGTGACAATTTTTAAAACAGCCCATTAATTAAGTTGTAACCGAAACGGCAGCAGCAATTAAACTTCTGAAAAAGCGCCTAATTAGTTGCTAAAAATAAGCGCTGCTGTGCTACACTCGCGCTTCGTTTTTATTTGCATTTTATGTTATCCATTCATGGCAACACTTTTAGATTTCAGTTTATTAATGACCTTGTGCAGTGTCGGTTTTGTCGCTGGATTTATTGATGCTGTTGCTGGCGGTGGTGGTATGTTAACCGTACCAACACTATTAACTTCAGGATTGCCTCCTCATATAGCTTTAGGCACTAATAAACTTGCCGCTACCTTTGGCTCTTTTACTGCATCTTATACTTTTTATAAAAAAAAATTATTCAATCCACAGTTTTGGCGACTTTCATTAATAGCGACTGCTATTGGTGCTATTGGTGGCACGATTATCGTCAATCAATTATCGACTGAGTTTCTTGATAAAGTTTTACCTATTTTAATTGTTGCTACCGCGTTATATACCCTACTTGCCAAGGCAGTTATTAATAGCTCAAATGATCTTCCAATAATCAATCGTAAGCTTAAAGTTCAACAAATAGTTCAAGGTCTCAGCTTAGGTTTTTATGATGGTGTTGCGGGTCCCGGTACGGGTGCATTTTGGACAGCTTCATCGTCAATATTATATAAAATGAATATTTTGATCTGTAGTGGTTTAGCTCGTTCAACTAATTTTGTGAGTAATATTTGTTCCTTATTTACTTTTTTATATCTAGGTCAAGTAAACCTATTGTTAGGTTTATTGATGGGAATATTCATTATGGCGGGTTCTTGGGTTGGCGCTCATTCGGCAATAAAATTTGGCAGTAAATTTATCCGACCGGTGTTTGTGGTGCTGGTGATCTCCTTATCAATTAATTTAGCCTATCAAGCATGGTTTAAATAACCACCATGGCGAACCTTAAACAACAAAAATCGATCACAACAAAACATTCAAGCGCACATTCTACCCAGTCATCCATACAGCGAATAAAACAATTATTAGCACAACTGACTAAAAAAGCGCAAGGTATTGATGCAGCTAATGCAAAATTATCAGCACACAAATTATTACAAGACAAAGCTCTATTTGCACAAACATTGTTTAATACTAATAGTGACCAATTTACTCACTATGTAAAAGAAACATGCTATAAAACAGAAACCTTAGCTCGATTACTAAATACTAATAATGATGCGTTAGCAAAATCGTTGTTGGAACAAATCGAACAGCAAATAAATGCACTTTCCACAGCACTAAATGCCAATGAAGTATTACATTATAACGGCCAGTATCGACTAGATCGGCGCAAAGCGTTTTTTAAAGCCAAAAATAAATTAAATAAATATAAAAAAGCAGCAAAAAGCATCATTCAGTCAAGTCAAAATTTATATCAAAAACTGGCGGAGCACCATGAATTTGAACGCCGTTTAGCCACAATGATCGCTCAACGAGAATTTCAACGCGAAAAATGTAACAACCAAAAAGCACAAATATTAGTTAACGAAATCTTAAAACTTCATCAAAGATTAGGACGTTGTCGCCAAGCGATCAGCCTAATAGAGCGTGATATTGAACGTAGCGAAAAACGCAGTTAACTTGTTAATGCTTTTTTCAAAGAAAATTGTTCGCATTTTTTTACAACTCGCGTTACGCTTGAGGTAACAGTTTAATCTATGGGTATATAAAGAGGTATTTAATGAGAATTGCAGATGACATTCATAATTATTATGAAAAGTTAGTGGTAGATTTATTCAAAGAATTAAAACTAGTTGAAAAACACGACAGTGAATTTTTAGCTGATTTAACCTGTATTGTGTTAAACCAATTACCAACACGTTATATTAGACACGAAGTTGATATGTCATTTTATTTACCTGCATCTGAACGATTTGAAATGCAAGGCAAAGTGCAAGTAGCCTATAACAAAGCAATTGAGTTTATGAAATCTCATCCGGTTGCCTGATCAGCTCATCTAAATAAATCAAGGGTTGTGGTGGCGAGCCCTCTCAGCCACACTCCGGCACATGAGTCGTCTGCTGCGGTTGCTTCCTTCCGGACCTGGCCGAGTTCACAGAGTATCATTGCGAAGGGACCAAAAGGGTCACCATAATGATCTTTAACAACACCATTAAATATCTGTTTTGTTAAAGCGCGCGAATTATCGCTAATCAATTGATAGGATGCAAGCACTTGTTTTAAAAAGTTGTTTACTTGCTTGTTTTTTACACTGACTTGAGACTTAGTTAAAGCCCGTGAAGATTTTTAGGACTAATACGGGTAAAAACATTTTTAATATTGACTAATTCTTGCTCAATATCGTCACTAATAAATAGTTCGTGATGAACCTTAATTTCTTTTGTATTAAAATCTAAACTTAGCGGCACCACCGGAACTTGTGCAGCATAAGCAATATGTAAAAAACCACTTTTCCATTGTTTGATTTTATGCCGTGTTCCCTCGGGCGCTATTGCTAACACTAGTTTTTCATTGCTAGCAAACATCGCCACCATTTGTTCAACCACGCCATGACTGCTACTTCGCTCTACCGGAATACCGCCAATACGGGTTAACCACACTCTAAAGGGCCAAATAAAAATGGCATCTTTACCAAGAAATTTAATTTTAATTTGCAATGCTAACATCGCTGCAACTGCAATGACGAAGTCCCAATTAGACGTATGCGGTGCAATTGCGACAACAAATTTTGATCGTTTAGGAAAATCACCAACGATTTTCCAACCGTATAATTGCAACACCATGCCACCAAACCACTGTGAAAATCGATTAGTGGTTTGAGGAATTGCTGCATCTAACTTATACAACTCCATACTATTTCGCTTACATTGAATACAACATTACTGCTCACTATTTTGTCGAGCAATTTTTTCACTAATTTCAAGTAGTACAGATTTTATCACTAATAAATTTTCTTTACCTAAACGAAGTAACAATTTATCAGCATCATCTAAGCCCTCAAGTTCAGGATCTTTAAAACGATACATAACACTCGGACGAATTATTTCTACCGGTTGTTTAGGAATTTCCATATCTAATACCCGATTGATCGCCGATTGTAAGGTAGCAGTAAAATCATCATCGGGATAACCTAATTCGCTATAAGCTTGGTCGATCAAAGGTTTTAACTCTACATACCATTTCACTAAACTCTCACTATCAAACGAGCGTAACAAATCGACATAGAGGCTAAATCTTCTCGTTGATTTTTCATCCCATTGCCAAACTTCTTCATTGGCAGCATTGTATTTTTTGGTGTCAATTGCTGAAAAAGTAGTTTGTGGCGGCACGACAGGGCTATGTTCGTAGGCAATCAAACCCTGAGAAAAATTATCAGTAAAAACAACAAAGCGACGGATCATGTCTTCGTCGATCACCAGTTTTAATAATTCTTTACGCCACGTCATGGCTGATAATTTGTCTTGTAACCAAGAGTCACTATCATCTAAGGTTGGCAATGGATCTTTTTTGACAACAGGCTCAACAATTTCTTCAACCACAGGTTCAGGCTCTGGTTCTGGCTCAACAACTTCAACAACCGGTGGTTTTTCAACCTTAACCACTTTTTTGATTTTTACAGGTGTCGGCTTGCTGGGCTTTACCACTTCTTTTTTATCTAAAAAGCTCCAAACAACTAGAGCTAAAATAACAACAATAATAACAATGACTATTGCCAGAGAAGAAGATTGTTTTTGTGTTTGTTTAGAATTTTCCATCTAATAACTTCAACTTATTTTAATCAACAAGACATAATCTTATTGCAACGCTTTTTAGCTTAGGATGCAACTAAGAAAGTCACATTTTTATAAAATGAGCTAAAAAAAACTCATTTAGTATGAAATTATGGCGCATCTGGTTGATTTTCAGGCAATGCTTTTATAAATGCCGTTAACTTTTGACAACGTTCAACAATAGTTAATATTAATGGATAAGCTGACATATCAACACCAAAACGCAACGCATTATAAACTTGCGGGATCAAACAAATATCGGCCACAGTCACCTCGTTAGCAAAACAATATAGACCCGATGTATTAGCTAATTGTTTTTCTATGCTAGTAAAACCCAATGCCATCCAATAATGTGCCCATGTTAGCTTTTGTTGCTCGCTAACCGCCAATGTTTGCGTTAAATATTGTTGCACACGTAAATTATTTAATGGATGAATTTCACATGCAATATCCAAAGCCAAAGCTTGAACTTTGGCTTTTTCAGCTATATTTTTAGGATATAATGACACTTGCGGGTAACGGCTATCTAAATAGTCAATAATGGCTACTGACTGATTTAACACTAAATCACCATCAACCAACGTTGGCACTAAATGGTTCGGGTTCAATTCAGCATAATCTGCCTGATACTGCTGACCACCGTTTTGAACTAAATGCACTGGCATCGATTGAAATTCCAGTGCTTTTAAATGCAAAGCAATGCGTACTCGGTAAGCCGCAGATGAACGCCAATAGCCATATAATTGCATATTAAACTCCCAAGTATTGAACCACTTTTTGCTCAATCGCGCCAAAAATACTATCACCATTGGCAGCAAACATTTCAATACGAACAGTATTGCCAAATTGCATAAAAGTAGTACTTGCTTTGCCTTCAGCAATAATTTCTAACATCCGTTTTTCAGCCAAGCAACTTGAGCCAGCGCTGCGATCATAGTTAGAAATGGTACCTGAGCCAACAATGCATCCTGTCGCTAAGGGACGTGTTTTAGCAGCATGGGCAACAATAGTAGGAAAATCAAAGGTCATATCAATACCACAGTCGGGTTGACCAAAGAGTTCGTTATTAAAATGGGTTGTTAACGGCAGCAACACTTTACAGCCATTCCATGCATCACCAAGTTCATCGGGCGTTACCGCAACCGGAGAAAATGCACTAGAGGGCTTACTATTAAAAAAGCCAAAACCTTTTGCTAATTCAGCAGGGATCAAGTTTCGCAACGAAACGTCATTCACTAACATTAATAATTTAATATGACTAGCCGCTTGCTCAGGGCTTGAACCCATAGGTACATCATCGGTGATCACTGCCACTTCAGATTCAAAATCAATACCAAAATCTTCACTGGCAACAACAATGTTATCACGAGGCCCAATAAATGCGTCACCACCACCTTGATACATTAACGGATCAGTCCAAAATGTTTCTGGCATTTCAGCATTTCTTGCCTTACGCACTAATTCAACATGGTTAACATAAGCGCTACCATCAGCCCATTGATAGGCTCGCGGCAAGGGTGACTCGCAATGGCTTTGTTCAAAGGATATAATATCGTCGATGGTTCCAGCATTTAGAGCTCGATAAACCCCCGCTAATTTAGGAGAAATTTCAGCCCAATCATCTAGTGCCATTTGTAATGTTGTTGCTATATCGACAACCTTAACCGCCGTAGTTAAGTCACGACTAACCACCACTAATTGACCATCACGAGTATTATTTTTCAATGTTGCTAACTTCATTCATAAACCTTTTTATTATAAGCACGATTTTGTAGTACCGCGATTGTACGAGATTTTTTGATAAATTCTAATAAATACGAGTTTAAGTACAGTGTAGTTGAATGTCTAAATTTCTTTACAATAATTATGAAGAAAAAGATGATATCAAGCAAAATTAGCTTAATTTTAAAAGAGGAAGCAACAGCAGGCTAGGCTAAAACAAGCCTAGTTATGCCATTAGCTTGTAATTAAATCTTTACGGTTTTTTTATTAATATTATATTCACGTAATTTGTTCGCAATTGCGGTATGACTCAACCCTAATTTTTTCGCTAATTGTCGGGTACTAGGATAAGCAGGATATAGCTTACGCAGTAGATTTGACTCAAAACTTTTAACGGCTTCATCTAAAGTGCCTTCAAAATCTTGTTCTAAATAACCACGTTCACGCGTATAAGCCGGTAGTTGTAAATGTACTGTTGAAATAGTATCACCTTCAAGCAATGAAACCGCACGTATTAAAACATTTTCAAGTTGGCGTACATTGCCAGGCCAAGGATAATGTTCAATGAAATCACGACAACTTTCATTAAAACTTAGCTGATGTTTGCCAATTTGTTGACCAAATTTTGCCACAAAAAATTCAGCTAAAGGTAAAATATCGGCGCGACGATCTCGTAACGATGGCAAATTTAAACCCAGTACATTTAGGCGATAATAAAGATCTTCGCGAAAATCACCATTGGAAACCAAGGCTAATAAATCTTTATTGGTTGAGCAAATAATACGCACGTTAACCGTTACTTCTTGTTCATCGTCAATCCGTCTAAAGCTGCCATCTTGGATCACGCGCAACAATTTTGTTTGCAATTTTGCCGACATTTCACCGATCTCATCGAGAAAAACAGTGCCACCATCGGCAATTTCAAAAATACCACGCTTAGCATCATTTTCTGACAAGCCAACACTACCAAACAATTCAGATTCTGCTACTTCATCAGGTAAAGAGGCACAATTGAGGGTCATAAATGGATGTGTATCACGCTCACTAGCACTGTGACAAGCTCGAGCAAGTAACTCTTTACCCGTACCTGTTTCCCCAATAATAAGCATCGATGAATCGAGTTGAGCCATACGTTTAGCTTCACGTATTATTTTTCGCATCGAGCTACTAGACGCTTGAATATGACTAAAACCACTGTCGTTAGATTGCTTAAAGGCATTCATTTGTTGACCTAACCGAGCTTCAGATTTCAAGATCAACATAGCGCCTGCCAAAACTTGATCATCCGTTTCATCTGTCACATAAATCGGCATAAGATCAGCAACAAAATCTTCTTCTTGAAACTTAAGACGTCGGGTTTGTGCTAGCACTTCGTTACTTTCTAGCCAACGGCTAAAATTAAAACCTTTTAACCAATTACTGACATGTTCACCAATAATAAATTCGAGGTTAGTGCTAATGGCTAATTTTGCAGCATCATTAATGAGCAGTACATGGCCTTTAACATCAATAGAAATAAACGGATCTGGAAAGGTTTTAATTAACGTAGCCAACTCATTGGCTTCACGTTCTGACGGCATAAACGGGGTAGTTTTGACATCGGTAACACCATCAATTAAACGCAATTGTGGCATAAAACTTTGTAGTTCAGTAAAATCTAAATTGGGGATATTGACAAAAATTTTGCCTGAATGCTTAAGTTCAATACCGCGAAGATCAATGGCTCGATCAACAAAAATGCCAAGTACCTCTTGAGCAATACCGACTCGATCTTGACAAACAATTTCTAAGCGCATACACCAAACCTAACTTTTTATTTATGCAAAAACCAAGGTGCGCATTGTAAACTAATTTTTACAAAAGAAAAGCCTCCAATATAAGGAAGCTTTATAAAAATTGTAACTAAAGGTAACTTAAGGGGTTATAGCTCTGTTGTAAGACCTAGTTTTGTCTGAATGAACCTTGCGCTTTTCTCTACAATAATTGGTCGGTTTTTGCCGCACAAATAAAATCGTTCTTGTGTAACCCTTTAATGGCATGTGTCCACCAAGTTACTTTTACTTTGCCCCATTCTAACAAAATAGCAGGATGATGAAATTCTTGTTCAGCTAACTCGGCAACTTTATTAGCAAAAGCTAACGCCAGTTTAAAATTTTTGAATTTAAAAAGCCGTTCTAACATCATCACATTATCATGAACTTCAGGAACCCAATCGGGAATAAGAGCGAGCAATTCAGCCAATTCGTTATCGCTTACTTTAGGCGCATCTACATGACACGCTTCACATTTTTGTGCACTTAATTGAGGTGTTGCTGTTGACATAATTTTTCCTTAACTTGCTAACGTTGCTACTTTGGGATGAAATTTTGGTTCAAATAATCCGAGCTGTTGTGCTTGAGTAATTAATGCCATTATTTCAGCAATTTCTAATTTTCTAATCTCTTTTAAATCACTCACTTTAGTTAACATAAAATAAATTGGCTGCATAATATCAATTCGATAAGGTGTTCTTAATACGTCTAACACATCAAAAGCTTTATGCTCTACCGTGTTATCTGTGGTGGCATAGTTGGTTTCACTAGGCGAAGACAACACCCCACCACCGTAGATACGAATACCATCAGCCGTATCTAATAAACCGAATTCAACCGTAAACCAATATAATCGCGCTAAATAAACTCGTTGTTCTTTGCTTGCCTGCAAACCCATTTTACCAAAAGCTTGAGTATAATCAGCAAAATCAGTATTGGTTAATAACGGGC
>CAZVPC010000126.1:0-8440 GCA_964629005.1 uncultured Pseudoalteromonadaceae bacterium
ATTTATCAACGTGGGACTAAATGTGAATTTTATTAATAAAAAAATATTGATCCTTTTAATATTATCGACTACTTTGATGGCTTGTGCATCAACTAAAGACGACAAAGAAGACGAAAAAACAAAAATAGCTGAAGTGCCTGAATTTAAACAATTATTCACGCCTAAAACACTGTGGAATAAAAGTGTCGGTAGTGGTGTTTCAAGTTACTATTCGCGTTTAAAACCAGCCGTGGGCTACAATGCTATTTATAGTGCAAGTAGAGATGGTGATGTGTATGCGTTTGAGTTAGAAAAAGGTAAACAAATTTGGCACACCGATCTTAGTGACATAAATAATGATGCCGGTTTTTTTGGCAGCAAAAAACCAGCACTGCTGTCAGGTGGTGTACTTGTCGGCATGAAGAAAGTTTTTATCGGTAATGAAAATGGCGATATTTATGCGCTAGATGCACAAACAGGTAAACTTATTTGGCAAAGTAAAGTTAAAGGTGAAGTTATCGCTAGGCCGGCGATAGACTCAGGTATTTTAGTTGTTAATACTGTGTCGGGTGTTATCAAAGCGTTTAATGCCACCACCGGTGAAGATCTTTGGGAAGTAGAACAAGAAGTTCCACCGTTATCGTTGCGAGGTACTAGTACGCCAGTTATTGCATCGGGTGGGGTGCTGGTTGGCTCTGCTTCGGGAAATTTAAATGTTTATATATTAGAAACTGGACAATCAGGTTGGACAGCTCAAATTGGTGAGGCCTCTGGTTCAACAGAGTTAGAGCGGGTTGTTGATGTTGATAGTTCGCCCATTGTTTTTGGCGATAAAATTTATGTAATCTCGTCGCGGGGTAATCTATCCGCTATCGATTTACGTTCAGGACGAGTTGTTTGGGAACGGCAATATTCGTCATATCGCAATATTGTTATAGATGGCAATAATATTTATATTACTGACGTAAAAGGGCATGTTTATTCGATTGGTCGAATTAATGGTCTTGAACACTGGAGTCAATTATCATTAACCAATCGTGGTGTTACTGGTCCTGTCGTGATTGGCAATTATGTTGTAGTGGGTGACTTTGAAGGTTATTTGTACTGGTTAGATAGTGAAACAGGTGAACTGGTTGCTAAACACAATGTCGACAGTAGTGGTGTTTTCGCTACTCCCATTGTTGATCACGATATAATTTATACACAATCTCGTGATGGTGATTTGCAAGCAATCAAAACACCTGACACCAATTAATTTTAGTTATGACCATTATATTTCTGGTTTAACGGGTATTCGCTGGATGTTAATAATTCAGTTACAGTTTATTTTAAGCGGCTCCAATGTAAATTACATTTGGAGCCGTTATTTGTTTATTTAGTTTTATTTTTTGTTATAAGTTTTGAGGTTAAAATGCTTCCTGTTATTGCACTTGTCGGCCGCCCTAATGTTGGTAAGTCAACATTATTTAATCGTCTCACTCGCAGTCGTGATGCACTGGTTGCTGATTATCCAGGGCTGACACGAGATCGACAATATGGTCAGGCTGAAGTTGAAGACAACGCCTTTATAGTTATTGATACGGGTGGTATTCATGGTAATGAAGAAGGTATTGATGCACTAATGGCAGAACAATCGTTAATGGCGATTGAAGAAGCGGACGCGGTATTGTTTTTAGTTGATGCTCGCGCTGGTTTAACGTCGGCGGATCAAGCGATTGCAGCGCATTTACGTAAGCAAAATAAAAGTATTTTTTTAGTTGCTAATAAAGTTGATGGTATTGATGCTGATTCTGCGGTAGCTGAATTTTATGCATTGGCGTTAGGTGATACAGTTCATCAAATTGCGGCGGCTCATGGTCGAGGCGTTACTCAATTATTAACCCTAGCGTTACAGCCGCATATTGAAGAACTTATTCAAATAGCGGATCAAGATGAAAATACTGAGTTTGATGAGCAAAATTTAATCGCCGTTGAATCAGATCTTGTAGCCGTTAAAGATACTGAAAATGAAGCTTTGCCCGATGATAAAATAAAATTAGCGATTATTGGTAAACCTAACGTCGGCAAATCGACGTTAACTAATCGTATTTTAGGTGAAGATCGCGTAGTCGTTTTTGATGCACCGGGAACAACCCGAGACAGTGTTTATATTCCGATGGAGCGCAATGGTCGTGAATATATATTAATCGATACGGCAGGTATTCGTCGTCGTAAAAATGTTACTGACGTGGTAGAAAAATATTCAGTGATCAAAACCTTACGTGCAATTGAAGATGCTAATGTCTGTTTATTAATTGTCGATGCACGTGAAGGATTATCAGAGCAAGACTTAAGTTTATTAGGATTTATTCTAGAAGCAGGACGCTCGTTAGTATTGGCGGTGAATAAATGGGATGGTTTAGATGAAAGTGTTAAAGACAGTATTAAATCGGAAATTGATCGCCGTTTAGGGTTCATTGATTTTGCTCGTATTCATTTTATTTCGGCGTTGCACGGCACTGGTGTCGGTCACTTATATGAATCGGTTGAAGAAGCCTTTGATTCAGCCACTAAACGTATTTCTACTTCAATGGTCACTAAAATATTAGATATGGCGGTATTCGATCATCAACCACCGATGTCGAAAGGGCGTAGAATTAAGCTTAAATATGCTCATGCGGGTGGTTATAACCCCCCATTAATTATTATTCATGGCAACCAAGCTAAGCAATTACCACAAAGTTATAAACGTTATTTGATGAATTATTATCGTAAGTCTTTAAAAATTATGGGCACCCCAATAAGAATTGAATTTAGAGAAACCGGTAACCCGTTTGCGGGCAAGAAAAAATTAAGTTATAGCGCACAAAAGAAAATAGCGAGAGCAACGCAAGGTTATAAGAAAGATTGATGATCGGGCGATTCGCTTTAGTTTGCTGACAATATTGGCTTTTTTTTGTCAAAAAGGCTAACTTAGTTATTCTAATGTTAAAAGTGGTCGCGATTATTCATGGTAGATGATAAGAAACAAATGGCAACTGTTAGTCGGTTAGCCCGAAATTTAGGCTTGTTGCAAGCAGGCTCAACCATCACGCTTGATGTACTTACCCCGGCAGGACAAAAAGCAAAATATCGCACCATTTTTATTGGTTATTTACCTAAAAAATATGTATTAATTCAATATCCTGATCTTAATAAAGTCGGCAGTTTTGCGGTTCACATAAAACAGGGTATCAAAGTTGCAGTGCGTGGTTTGATCGAAGGGCATGAAGGTGCCGTGGTCGCTTTTGCAAGTGTTATTAAACAAACGGTACAAAATCCCTCGCGGATGATAGTGTTAGATTTTCCAACCGAAGTTGGTTTACAAAGTTTACGTAATTGCATTCGTATCGACACTGAAATAAAGGCAGCGGTGATCATTAATGATGAGAAATGGCGAGCTTTGATCACTGATCTGTCGATCAGCGGTTGCCAACTTCATATTGATAATGGTGAACAACTTGCCCTAACAAATGAGACCACTATAAAGTTATTTATTGAAAACTATCAAGAGCTTAGTATGTTGAAATTTACTGTTGATATTTGCAATATAAAACAACTGCCTAATGCCATCTCGATGGGTGTTCGTTTTACTGAAGAAAGTAAAACTCAAATTGAAAAATTATTACTGAGTACCATGAGTAGCGAAAGCTGAGCTACTTTAGCTTAAGTACCTTAGCTTTTATTTCGCCATGACTAAGTTGAATAGTGATGTTTTCACCAACTTCAACTTGCATGGTATTTCGGATCACTTTTCTTTGGTCATTACGAGTAATACTATAACCTCTTGCCATGGTAGCTAATGGACTTACCAGTTGAAGTTGTTCTATTAAATTCATAAATTTATAGCGTTGTTGTGCAATATTATGCTTGATTGCCGTGCTTAGTCGGTGTTTGTATTGACTGGTGCGCTGTTGTAACAACGTGATGTTTTTACTTGGTGAAACGAACATCAGTTGCTCTGTTAAGTGCAGCGGTTGTTGTTGGTAAACGTTAAGTTTTCGGTTGATTGCCTGTGTTAGTCTGATCTTCAATTCATCAGTTTTTTGTTGCTGAAGTTGCAATTTTTGCTCGGGATGAACTTGTTGTAATCGATGTTTAAGAGCGAATAATTTTTGTTTATGTGCTTGCTGACGATGAACAAAGTTAATATTTAAGCGTTGTTGTAATTGCTCTAACGCGTTTTTTAATTCCACTTTGTCTTGAGAAACCAATTCGGCTCCTGCTGATGGTGTTGGTGCACGCAGATCAGCAACATAATCGGTTAAGGTGGTGTCTACTTCATGACCAATCGCACTGATAATAGCTAGTTTGCTGGCGAAAATAGTGCGTACTACAAGTTCTTCATTAAAGCACCATAAATCTTCTAAGGAACCGCCGCCACGACTAATAAGCAAGAGATCACATTCTTGTCGTTGATTGGCTATATTGATGGCTTGGCATATTTGTTTGGCAGCCATCGCACCTTGTACCAGTGTTGGATAAATGAACACTTCTATACTGGGATTTCGGCGTTGTAGTACACTAAGAATATCTTTTATTGCTGCTCCCGTTGGTGACGTTATAATGCCAATTCGGTTAATACTTTTAGGAATTCTTTTTTTGTTATTATGCGAAAATAACCCTTCAAGTGCTAATCTATCTTTGAGTTGTTCAAATTTTTGTCGTAACAACCCCGTACCGGCATCTTCCATCTGTTCAATAATGAGTTGAAAATCGCCACGCGGTTCATATAAGGAAACCTTAGCGCGCACTAATACTTGCTGGCCATTGTTTATTTTAAGGCGAACTCGGCGATTATTGCCTTTAAACATAGCGCAACGTACCTGTGAGTTGCGATCTTTCAATGATAAATACCAATGGCCTGAACTCGCAGCGATAAAATTTGAAATTTCACCGGTTAACCATACGGTTTTAAGCTCGCTTTCCAATAGAAAACGTACTTTTTTAGTGAGTTCACTCACTTGTAATATGTGTTGTTGCGTCATAAAAAGAGGATTTTTTAGTCTGTTGGTGCTGGTTTTTACATTATTATATCTTTGTTAGTTAGGCAAAAGTTTTTTATTTTACCTTAATTAATAGATTTTAGTTTACCTAAACCATGAAAACGGTTAAAATTCTGCCGCAATATTTACTCCCACTCCTTAACCTATTGCTTAACTTAAGGCGAGATATTGCGATGCTACGAATTGCTCAAGAAGCGTTAACTTTTGATGATGTTTTACTAGTACCAGCTCATTCATTGGTATTACCTCATACTGCTAATTTAACCACCCGTTTAACCCGAAAAATTAATCTTAATGTACCAATGATCTCTGCTTCAATGGATACAGTAACCGAAGCACGTTTGGCTATTACCTTAGCCCAAGAAGGCGCTATTGGTTTTATTCATAAAAATATGACTATAGCCGAACAAGCAAAGAATGTTTCGCAAGTTAAAAAATATGAAAGCGGCATTGTTTCCGATCCAGTTACGGTAAATCCAAGTGATACTATTGAAAGTGTAATGAGCCTAGCGGACGAATTAGGTTTTTCTGGTTTTCCTGTCGTTGACGGTGAAAATAACCTTGTTGGTATTATTACTGGTCGAGATCTACGTTTTGTCACTAATTTAAGTAAACCTGTTTCTGCAATGATGACCAAAAAAGAAAAACTCGTCACGGTAAAACATGAAGCCGGTCGCGAAGAAATTTTAAGACTAATGCATGAATATCGTATTGAAAAAATTCTCATGGTTGATGATGCCTTTAAATTAATTGGCATGATCACGGTAAAAGATTATCAAAAAGCAGAAAGTAAACCTAATGCTTGTAAAGACAAATTAGGCCGTTTACGTGTTGGTGCCGGTGTTGGTGTTGGTGCGGGTACTGATGAACGTATTGCAGCTTTAGTGGCGGCTGGTGTTGATGTGCTATTAATTGACACCTCGCATGGGCATTCACAAGGGGTGCTTGACCGAGTAAAAGCAACGCGTAAAGCGTATCCTGATTTACAGCTAATTGCCGGTAATGTTGCCACTGCTGCTGGTGCTAAAGCGTTGGCTGATGCGGGAGTTGATGCGGTAAAAGTTGGTATTGGCCCTGGATCTATTTGTACTACGCGCATTGTAACTGGTGTGGGTGTGCCGCAATTAACGGCCATTTCGGATGCGGTTGAAGGTTTAAAAGGCACTGATATTCCTGTTATTGCTGATGGTGGTATTCGTTATTCAGGTGATATTGCTAAAGCGCTGGTTGCTGGTGCTCATTGCGTTATGGTGGGTAGCATGTTTGCTGGTACCGAAGAGTCACCCGGGGAAGTTGAGCTTTATCAAGGTCGCTACTATAAGTCTTATCGTGGTATGGGATCGCTTGGGGCAATGAGTCAAAAAGAAGGCTCAAGTGATCGCTATTTTCAAAAAGCCGATGGTGAAGCGGATAAATTAGTACCTGAAGGTATTGAGGGTCGCGTCGCTTATAAAGGGCCTGTGGCGGCAATTATTCATCAGCAAATGGGTGGTTTACGTTCGTCAATGGGGTTAACTGGCTGTGCAACTATCGAAGAAATGCGCACTAAGCCTAAATTTATGAAAATCACCTCGGCAGGTATGGGCGAGTCACATGTGCATGATGTGACCATCACCAAAGAAGCCCCAAACTACCGTTCTAGCTAATTTAACTTCATTCTTTTGACGATAACGGCATCAGAAGTGCTCACCTATTAGCATAGGTTGCGCGCTTCTTTTTTGCTCTTTAACAAAATTATTTTGTTAAATGTAATTAGAATAAAAGATTAGAGAAACGGCTGGTCGTTTATGCCAGCTTCACAATTTTATTGGGGTTAACCCCAACTTGAATTTGTAGGAAAAAACATGAGTAAAGACATTCATGATCATCGTATATTAATTTTGGATTTTGGTTCGCAATATACCCAACTTATCGCTCGACGGGTGCGTGAAATTGGCGTTTATTGTGAACTTTGGGCTTGGGATGTAACTGAGGCGCAAATTAAAGAATTTAATCCCACTGGCATTATCTTAGCGGGTGGTCCTGAATCGGTAACCGAAAATGATTCACCACGCGCGCCACAATATGTTTATAACGCCAGTGTACCAGTATTAGGTATTTGTTATGGTATGCAAACTATGGCGGAGCAACTTGGTGGTAGTGTACAAAGTAGTGAACATAAAGAATTTGGTTATGCTGCGGTTGAAGTCATCACCCAATCGGTATTATTCAATGCCATTGAAGATAATGTTGCCGATAACGGTAATGCGTTATTAGATGTGTGGATGAGCCACGGTGATAAAGTTTCAGCCATTCCAGATGGTTTTGTTACTGTTGCGCAAACACCAAGCTGTAAATACGCCGCTATGGCGAATGAGAATAAAAAATTCTATGGCGTACAATTTCACCCCGAAGTAACTCATACCAAACAAGGGTTGCGCATATTAGAGCATTTTGTTGTTGATATTTGTCAATGTGAAAAATTGTGGACCTCGGCCACAATCATCGAAGATGCGATTACAAAAATGAAAGCACAAATTGGCGATGATGAAGTTATTTTAGGTTTGTCTGGCGGGGTTGACTCGTCTGTTGTGGCAATGTTGTTACAGCGCGCAATTGGCGATAAGCTCACTTGTGTATTTGTTGATAACGGTTTATTGCGCTTGAACGAAGGTCAGCAAGTGATGGATATGTTTGGCGATCACTTTGGTTTAAAAATTATCCATGTCAATGCTGAAAACCGCTTTTTAGATCGCATGAAAGGTGAAGCCGATCCAGAGAAAAAACGTAAAATTATTGGCAACGTCTTTGTTGAAGTGTTTGATGAGGAATCGAAAAAACTTAATAATGCTAAATGGTTAGCGCAAGGGACTATTTACCCTGATGTGATTGAATCAGCGGCATCGAAAACGGGTAAAGCACAGGTGATCAAATCACATCATAACGTTGGTGGTTTACCTGATGATATGGAACTCGGTTTAGTTGAACCACTGCGGGAATTATTTAAAGATGAAGTGCGTAAAATCGGTTTAGAGCTTGGTTTACCTTACGACATGCTTTATCGTCACCCATTTCCTGGACCTGGTTTAGGCGTACGGGTTTTAGGTGAAGTGAAAAAAGAATATTGCGACTTATTACGCCGCGCCGACGCGATTTTTATCGAAGAATTGCACAACCACGACTTATACCAAAAAGTAAGCCAAGCCTTTACCGTGTTTCTACCAGTACGTTCAGTTGGTGTGATGGGCGATGCACGTAAATACGATTGGGTAGTATCACTTCGTTGTGTTGAAACCATCGACTTTATGACTGCACGCTGGTCACACTTACCGTATGATTTCTTAGGGTTAGTGTCTAATCGTATTATTAACGAAATTGATGGTATTTCCCGTGTGGTTTACGATATTTCAGGTAAGCCGCCTGCGACGATTGAGTGGGAATAACTGTAGGTCGCCGCT
>CAZVPC010000127.1:0-8359 GCA_964629005.1 uncultured Pseudoalteromonadaceae bacterium
TGGCAATTTTTCCTACGTATAAAGTAGATCACCTAATTAATGAAACTGGTATTAGAGACTTATTTTGACCTTTTATTACCGTTGTCTCAAGGATGAATCCAGCAAGTTATTTTTTATTGGTTGTTTTTTAAACTCGCTATTGCAGTTTAAGCGTTGATCTATTAGAATTCGCCACCATTAATTTTTAACTCGTATGGTGCTTGGTTGAAGCTTTATTTTTTAGAAGATTCAGATCGAGTGGCGATACGCCCTTTATTGAGGTTCCCATGAAAAAAGGTATTCATCCAAATTATGCAGAGATCAAGGCAACTTGTTCTTGCGGTAACGTTATTACAACTCGCTCAACAGTAAAAAAAGATCTTCATTTAGACGTATGTTCTGAATGTCACCCTTTTTACACTGGTAAGCAAAAAGCGGCTGAAACGGGTGGTCGTGTTGATAAATTCAACAAACGTTTTGGTGCCTTGGGTAAGAAGTAATTCTACCAAGCTGAAACAACTAAAGCGCCTTGATGGCGCTTTTTTTATGCCTTAAAAGCTCGGCGCATTACAAGAAGGCCAACCTTTTAGGGTATAAACACCTGTCATGCTGAATTTATTTCAGGATCAGTGAGACGAATTAAAATGGCAGCATTTAATTCTCCAGAACAAAATACATCACCCTATTTTATTTATATTTAAACCCTTTTTCATCTAAATGCATCTAATCTTGTAATCGATAACTTTACTCTTCAACTTTTGAGATATGTACTTGGCTAATAGCAAAATTATTGACGCAAGCGCCACTTTTAGTGATGCACAACAGCAACACTGGATCAATTTAGCGCAACAAGGCGATCAGGCTGCGTTTCAGCAACTTTACCTGATACATCACAAAAGAGTGTATGCCTTGTGCTGGCGAATGTTGGCAGATAAAGACAGTGCTGAAGATGTTTGCCAAGAGATTTTTGTACAACTTTGGCAAAAAATTATTAATTTTCGTGGTGACAGTAAATTTAGTACTTGGCTGCATAGCGTTGCAACTAATACGGTGTTAGGTCATCTGCGTAAAAATAAAAACTGGCTGCAACGGGTATTTTCAATTGAAGAGCAAACCGTTAAAGAAAATATTATTAATGAAAGCTATGAACACAATTATGAACATAATACTGATAATGATTTATCAACACTTGATCGCCACATTAAAAACTTACCTGAGCGCGCCCGACTTGTTTTTGTGTTGTTTGCCATTGAAGGTTATCGCCATGAAGAGATAGCGAAAATGATGAATATGGCAGTAGGCTCAAGTAAGTCACAATATCATCGCGCTAGAAATTTATTGAAGCAAAATTTACACCACGAATTAGTGAAAGGTTAATTGAGGTAATTATGAAAAATTCAGCCCTTGATAACACCATAAGTGAGCAAGCTCTAAAAAATCATCTTGATCTGTTGCCTAAAGAAATAACACCAGAACGAGATTTATGGTCAGGCATTGAATACGCAATAAATAATGTTGAGCAATCGCCAGCAGCAAAGTTAATTCGCTTTAATACGCCACTGGCGTGGGCAGCGTCGGTTGTAGTAGCGGTGTTGTTGTCTTGGCAATTAAACATGTCATTAATGCCAGTACAAACAGCTCAGCATAAACAAACTCTGCAACACAATGAGCAGCAAGGCGAGCAACAACGTCATTACGATGTAGTTAACTTTATTCAACAAAGTTTTAAACAACAAAAACAAAGTTTATTAGTAAGTTATGGCAATCCTGACCTAAAAAAATTACCAAAAACAATGCAGCAAGAGTTACAACAACTCAGCGCTGCGCAAACAGCAATTTATCAAGCGTTAGCCAAAGATAACAACAATCAGAATTTACTTAACTTATTGCAATACACCCAACAGCAAGAACTGAAACTATTAGAGCAATTATATCGCCCGCTTTGGCAAGCGATATAAAAGCAGCAATTCATTTGATTATTTAATTAATTATTTACCAAAAACACAGGAAGCAGATCATGAATATTATGAAAGCAAATTTTGCCATTATTGGCAGTTTTTTAGCTTTATCAGCCTTTGCAGGTGAAAAAGTTGATCAACAATTAAACGTTGCTGCTAATAGCAACATTACCATTGAAAATGTACGCGGCAAAATTACCATTACTGGCTGGAATAAAAATGAAGTATCCGTTACTGGCGAATTAGATGAAAAGGCTGAAAAATTTATCTTTGAAAAAAACGATAACGGCATATTGATCAAAGTTGTTACTCCACGCGATATTGGTCATGGTAGCTATTCCAATGAAGATGGCTCAAATTTAGTGATTAATTTACCACAAAATGCACGGGTTAATTTTGATGGTATATCAACCGATGTAAAAGCAAAAAATTTACAACACGGCAGTGAATTAAAAAGCGTCAGTGGTGATATTGTTGCCGTTAATTTAGCTGATCACATTGAAATTTCAACTATCAGTGGCGATATCAACACCATTGATTTATCAGGAAAAATATCCTTAAATTCGGTTAGTGGTGAAATTAGCGATAAAAATTCACAAGGGCGATTACGTATTGAAGCGGTCAGCGGCAACATTGCGGCGATATCAAATGCTAACAATGTGTCAGCACATGCGGTAAGTGGCGAAATAAAACTTAACTTACAAAAGGTTGATGAATTGGAACTCAATACCGTGAGTGATGATGTTAATGTTATCCTGAGTTTAAATAACGATGGTATAATTAAAGCCAACAGTGTCAGCGGCGATATTAACCTATTCTTTCAAAACAACGTACAAGCCAGTTTTAGATTGAGTAGCAGCGTTAACGACGACATTGTTAACAAACTAACCGACAAAAAAGCTAAAACCGCAAAATATGGCCCCGGTGCTAGCTTAAATTTTGCAACGGGCAATGGTAACGGTTCAGTGCGTATCAATACGGTTTCTGGTGATATTAAAGTGGCAAAAAAATAAAATTTGTTTAGCAGAGTAAATTAAAGCGGTGTTAACTTAAGCGGTTAAGTTAACACCGCTGCTTTTGGTCAGTAAATTTCCGATAAGCTAGTTTAGCTAATACCAATAATCTGCTACATTAACGATAATAAAAATTCAGTGTTCATGGTAGTCATAAATGGCAGAGCAGCAAGTGCCGCAATTTACAAAAAATACAGTCAAAGGCTTTAACAAAGACTTTAGTAAAGATAAAAAAAGGTTCAACGACAAACAAGTTGACGATATCAAAGTACCACCGCATTCACTTGAAGCTGAACAATCGGTTTTAGGTGGCTTATTGCTTGATAATCAAATGTGGGATCGGGTCAGTGAAGCAGTCGTTGCGCAAGATTTTTATAGTCGTTCTCACCGCATTGTTTTTGAAAGCATTGGTGCCTTGATCGAAGCTGGCGATCCTGTTGATTTGATCACCTTATCTGAATCATTAGAAAATGAGCAAAAACTCAGTGATGCTGGCGGTTTTGTCTACCTTGCTGAGATGATGAAAAATACCCCAAGCGCTGCGAATATCAGCGCTTATGCTGAAATTGTCCGTGAGCGTGCGGTGATCAGAGAGATGATCGGCGTGGCTCATGACATTGCTGAGGCAGGATTTGATCCACAAGGTCGCGACAGTGCTGAACTGTTAGATTATGCCGAAACGCAAGTGTTTAAAATTGCCGAGCAAAGAGCTAATAAATCGGAAGGTCCCGAAAATATTCATACGGTATTAGAAAAAACCATTGACCGCATCGAAAAACTTTATCAACAACCCCACGACGGTATTACTGGTGTTTCCACAGGATTTACTGACTTAGATAAACTTACCGCTGGTTTACAACCGTCAGACTTAATTATTGTTGCCGCCCGCCCGTCAATGGGTAAAACCACCTTTGCCATGAACTTAGCTGAAAATGCCGCGATGACCGAAGATAAACCTGCGCTAATTTTCAGCTTAGAAATGCCCTCAGATCAAATTATGATGCGGATGTTAGCCTCGCTTGGTCACATTGATCAAACTAAAATTCGCACCGGACAGCTCGATGATGAAGACTGGGCAAGATTATCATCAACCATGGGCTTGTTAATTGATAAAGGTAAAATGTATATTGATGATGCAGCGGCATTAACTCCGACAGAATTGCGCTCACGCGCTCGACGTGTTCATCGTGACAATGATGGTTTAAGTTTGATCATGGTTGATTACTTACAACTGATGCGTGTACCCGCATTAAGCGAAAATAGAACCCTAGAAATTTCCGAGATATCTCGTTCATTAAAAGCGCTTGCAAAAGAATTAAAAGTGCCCGTTGTGGCTCTTTCGCAGCTAAATCGTGGCTTAGAAAGCCGCTCTGATAAACGACCAATGAACTCAGATCTACGTGAATCTGGCGCCATTGAGCAAGATGCCGATTTGATCCTGTTTATTTACCGTGATGAAGTGTACAACGAAAATTCGGATGACAAAGGCACCGCTGAAATTATTATTGGCAAGCAACGTAACGGCCCCATTGGTCGTGCTCGGTTAACCTTTCAAGGGCAATATTCGCGGTTCGATAATTACGCAGGACCAAAAATTTTTGAAGAAGATTAACGTTATTTGATGAATAATAGTAAAATAAGCTCAAACAACATTATTACCGCCACCGCAATAATTGATAGCCAAGCCCTAATTGCCAATTGTCAGCAAATAAAGTCTTTAGCGCCTCATGCAAAAATTTTAGCGGTATTAAAAGCCAATGGTTATGGTCATGGTTTAGAGCGTATTGCTAAATTATTAGTAAATAATAATATCGCTGCAGATGCTTTTGGTGTTGCTCGCCTTGATGAAGCACTCAGATTGCGCGCTGCGGGTATTGTGCAACCCATCGTTTTACTTGAAGGCGTATTTAACCAATCGGATTTGCCCATAGTAGCGGTAAACGACTTACAAGTTGTTGTACATAATAAACAACAACTTAACGACATTATTTCAATAACTCCTGAGCAATTGCTAGAAAAACCACTAAAAGTTTGGCTGAAAATTGACACTGGCATGCACAGGTTGGGCGTTGACGCTGATGATTTTCAACACTTTTATCAAGATTTATGCGCTGCAAATAATGTGCAAAACCCAGTAGTATTAATGAGCCACCTTGCTTGTGCCGACGATAAAAACAATAGTAATACCGCCGCCCAATTAGCCTTGTTTGAGCAAATAACCCAGCACCTTAATGAACCGAAATCATGTGCAAACTCTGCTGGTATATGTGCATGGTCTACTAGCCATTATGATTGGGTACGTCCTGGTTTAATGCTGTACGGGGTGTCGCCACTGCTTAATGCCGATAACGATACAACGTGCGCGGCTAAAACGTTGGCAATAAAACCCGTAATGACCTTGCAAGCTAGCTTAATTGCTATTCGCAAAATAGCCGCCAATGAAAGCGTTGGTTATGGTGCCAACTGGCAAAGTAAAACCAAGACCACCATTGGCGTTGTTGCCATAGGTTATGGCGACGGTTACCCACGCCACGCAGAAAATGGTACACCGGTACTCATTAATAACCGTATGGTGCCGTTAGTAGGTCGCGTATCAATGGACATGATCTGCGTTGATTTAGGTCACAATAGCCAAGACAATATTGGCGATATTGCCACCCTTTGGGGCAAAGGTTTACCCGTTGAAGTTATCGCTAAACACGCCGACACCATTCCTTACGAGTTACTTTGTAATATAAAATCACGGGTAAAAGTAGAATTAGTTTAGCGCTACTAAAGAGTTTGTAAAAATTCTTTATAACGCGCTATTTGTTCAAATTTATCAAGCATAGTGCCATGGGTTGCATTTTTAACCATAATTAACTGTTTGTTTGTTGAACTGCTCGCTAAAAACAACTGCTTAGCAAGTATTGCTGGTGCTTGTTGATCTTTTTCACCGGCAATAATTAATAACGGTCCATGATAGTTTTGCATAACAATGTTTTTATTATCCACAACACTAAACGCTTCATCTACTTCAACATTAACAAATAACTTTGTATACCAAGACATACGGGCATCAATCCATTCATCCACATTGGTTGCCGTTCCTTGTAATACTAAGGCATCAATATCAGCTGATTTAGCTAATTGCGCGGCAATAAAGCTACCTAAAGAATAACCATGAATAATTATTTTACTTGGTTTTAATGATTTTTTGAGATATTGATATTGCGTTTTAGCATCCGTAATTAAATTAGCAATGGTGGCTTTACCCGTACTAGCCCCCAAACCTCGACGATCAAAAATGACGAGATCTTTTCCTAAAGCAAAAAGTGTTTTTAACATAGCAATGCCACCATCTTTAACTTTCATGCCATTACCTTGAATAATAAAAATCAACTCGTCTGATTGTGGATTATCAACGAACAAACCTTTTAATAGCGCTGAATTATCCGCACTCTCAACACTGATCTGTTGTAAATTAACTTCAGGAAACTGTTGTTGCCAGCTAGCTATGTTTTTCACTGTATAATCAGTAACCACTTTATCTTGCGCAATAAAACCACTTTCTCGTAAATGCATACTACAAGCACTAATATTTATAACGACAAAAACTGCCAATAATTTTTTTAACATAAAAAACCTCTGGTTTAAAACAAATTAATTTTTATTTTGCTCAACTTGATAAATTAAAATATCCCCCGGCTGACAATTAAGTGTTTTACATATTGCCTCAAGAGTTGAAAAACGAATGGCTTTCGCTCGTCCGCTTTTTAATACGGATAAATTTTGCGCGGTAATACCCACTTGTTCGGCTAAATCATTCAGTTTCATTTTTCGTTTTGCCAACATCACATCAAGCTCAATAATCATAGCCATTAGATCACCAATTCTTGATCTTGTTGTAAGGCTAACCCCGTACTCATCACCCATGACACCACATAAATAATTAATCCCAATAATAAATAACGTAACTCGGTACTACCAAAATTAACTATTATGGGTAGAGAATTTGAAAGCCCTGAAAAGCGTAAAACCAACACCACCAACACCGGATAAAATATATTCATTGCGATCCAAGCAAATAACACTAAAGCCACATTTTTTATGGATTGAATATTTTTTTCTGTAAAAATGATCCCTTGCTGATATAAAGAAAAAAGCTGATATAAAAAGAAATAAATCAGTAAATAAGGTATCGCTTCTGCAAGCCCTAAAATGAGCGTTGTATTAAAGTTCTCTTGCGCCAGCGCCTTAGCAATTTCTTGCCAAGATCCATGAAAAGAAACAGAAAAACCTGAACTCATACCAAAGTAATGAAACCACATTTCACTACTTTCACCATCGCCATTAGCAAATAAAAACAACACCACATACACGGAAAGCTGCATTATCCCCACCAAAAGCAACAAAATTTTAATAAACTTACTAACACTAGATATTTTAGACATAGGTATTTTTTTAATGGCTGATCAATATCGCTAGGATAACAAAGACAAAACAAATATCAATGTATTTTTATCGATAAACGGTAATTAACTACTGAAAAACACATTGAAAGCCTGATTAAACGTTGTTGCCAAGCACCTTTTGTTACAATTACTTAAACTTTAAATATTGGCTTGTTATTCTGCTTTTGTTATAAGAAACAAAGAATAAGGATTTTTATTTAAGGTGTGGTGTGCTTAGTTTTCAACAAGTTAATAAACGTTTTGGCAAGAAAGTCATTGTGCAACAATTTAGCTATCAATTTAGTGCCGCACGTTATTGCATTGCGGGTGAAAATGGCATTGGTAAAACCACACTGTTGCTAATGGCCGCAGGCTTAGAGGCTCTTGATGATGGTAATGTATTGTTAAATAATGACTCGGTAACCAGCATTAAGAGTAAGAAATTATTCGGTATTTCATCTGAAAAAATATGCTTTCCTGAATTTTTCACCGCACAACAACTCATTGAGTTTCATTGTCAGCAGCATCAAATTAGCCCTCCCGACAAACTTTTAACGGCACTTCATTTTCATAGCCAATTAACGAATAAAATTAGCGAGTTATCATTAGGTAATAATAAAAAGTTATCGCTAATTTTAGCATTAGCCCATCAACCTAAATTGTTATTGCTTGACGAGCCAAGCACTGGTTTAGATCACCAGAGTCGAAGCTGGCTATTAGATTATTTAGGTGGTTATCAAGGCCAAATAATAGTGACCAGTCACGAAGATGACTTTTTAATGGACAACCATTATCAACAATTAGATTTTGTTGCTCTAACCACTAACAAAATAGTTACTGACGATGATCATTAGCAACAACAACGTTTTACATTACTTGCAATTACGCTACAAAATATACTACCAACAGTTAAAAACTATGCTAATTGCTAGCGTCAACGCCAAATTGCTAAAAAACGCCAGTTTGAAAATGTAAG
>CAZVPC010000128.1:0-8294 GCA_964629005.1 uncultured Pseudoalteromonadaceae bacterium
TTCCCGCTTAAAAGACTGCGGGAATGACGATCCTGAGCCAAGTACATAGGCAAGTTAAAAAATAAGATGTTTTTAAATAGCACCGTTGTAGGGAGTATTTCAGACTCATTTCATCTTGGACAAGGCTGGAGGTTGTGTCAATATATTCTTCTGGTACAATCAGTTATTATTAGCATTTTTTAGTGAGTGTAAGCTACATGGTTATTAAAGCGCATAGTCCGGCTGGATTTGCTGAGCAGTATATTGTTGAATCTATCTGGAATGGCGGTTTTCCACCAGGGTCTATTTTGCCCGCAGAGCGGGAGTTATCAGAATTAATTGGTGTTACTCGAACTACGCTCCGCGAAGTATTGCAGCGTTTGGCACGTGATGGTTGGTTAACAATAAAACACGGTAAACCAACAAAAGTGAATGATTTTTGGGATACGTCAAGTTTAAATATTCTTGAAACTCTAGCGCACCTCGACCAAGACGGTATTCCTGATTTAGTTGATAATTTGTTGTCTGCCCGTACTAATATTAGTGCTATTTATATTCGGGCAGCGATTAAAAATAATCCCGAAAAAGCCATTGAGTTGCTCAGTGCGTACGTTGATGTAGAAGATAATGGTGAGGCTTTTGCTGAATTTGATTTTAAGTTAAACCGCGAGTTGGTTATCGCTTCGGGTAATTCTATTTATCTTTTGATCTTAAATGGCTTTAAAGGTTTATATTCTAGAATAGGAACACTTTATTTTTCACATACTAAAGGACGTGAAATTTCTCGTGCTTATTATCAAAAATTGATTGAGTTGGCACAAGAAAATAAATGTGATGAAGCTATTTTTGCGGTACGAAAATATGGTGCCGACTCTGGTAAGCTTTGGGTTGAATTAAAAAGCGATGTATTAAAAGAGCTATCATCTGATTAAATAAATTTTTACTCTTTCTCATCAGGACAGGCAGCGATCACTTGATCAATGCCTTTATCATCAGCCTGAACCAGTTTTACATCAAATTGCCAGAGATAGTGTAGGTGTTTTAATACTTCCTCTTTTGACTTTCCTAATGGCACATTGTTTTGGGGAATATAGCGCAAAGTTAACGACCTATCACCATTAACATCAGCATTAATCACTTGAATGTTCACTTCAATGTTACTCAAATTATATTGGTTTGATAAGTGAGTACGTATTTGTTGATAACCTTGTTCGTTATGAATAGCGGCAATTTCAACATAACTTTTAGTTTCATCATCTTTAATATGAAAGAGCTTAAAATCACGGATCAATTTCGGTGATAGGTATTGACTGATAAAACTTTCATCTTTAAAGGTTGCCATAGCAAAATGCAGCGTGTCTAACCAATTACTGCCGGCTATTGCTGGAAACCACTGTTTGTCTTCTTCGGTAGGATGTTCGCAAATTCTACGAATATCAACAAACATGTTAAAACCTAATGCATAGGGGTTGATCCCCGAATAATAAGGGCTGTTGTATTCTGGTTGGGCAACCACATTGGTGTGACTGTGCAAAAATTCCAGCATAAATTTGTCCGTCACTAGGCCTTCATCATAAAGATGATTTATGATGGTGTAGTGCCAAAAACATGCCCAACCTTCATTCATGACTTGAGTTTGTTTTTGCGGATAAAAGTATTGGGATATTTTTCTAACGATCCTCACTATTTCTCGTTGCCAATATTTAAGTAAGGGCGCATTTTTTTCAATAAAATATAAAATATTTTCTTGGGGTTCAGACGGAAAATTTAACTTTTTTTCATCTTTTTTATTCGGACTTTTGGGTAAGGTTCGCCATAAAGAGTTAACTTGAGATTGCAAATAGGTTTCACGGTCTTTTTGACGTTTTCTTTCTTCGTCCAGTGATAATTTTTGTGGGCGTTTGTAGCGATCAACGCCATGATTCATTAAGGCATGACAAGCATCAAGGGTTGCTTCTACTTCATTAACACCATACTTATGTTCACAATCAGCAATATATTTTTTAGCAAATAACAAATAATCAATAATAGAGTCGGCATCAGTCCATGATTTAAATAAGTAATTGCTTTTAAAAAAGGAATTATGACCATAACAAGCATGAGCAATTACCAACGCTTGCATTGGCATGGTATTTTCTTCCATCAAATAGGAAATACAAGGGTTTGAGTTGATCACTATTTCATAAGCAAGGCCCATACGACCGCGTTTATAAGTTTGTTCGGTTTGAATGAATTTTTTACCAAAGGTCCAGTGATTATAACCAATAGGCATACCAACACTAGCGTAGGCATCCATCATTTGTTCAGTGGTGATCACTTCTATTTGATTAATATAAGTGTCTAGCCGATAGTGCTTGGCAACGCGTGCAATTTCAGCTTGGTATTGTTCAAGTAGATCGAATGTCCAATCGGCACTATCATCTAATGGTTTGCGTTTTGTTTGTGTTGCCATAAAAGAAAAATCCTTTCAATTAAACTTTAGCTAAGCGGCCTGTTCGGTGTTCTTTTTAAATAAATCTCTAAATACAGGATAAATATCATCGACGCTCTTTATATGGCGCATGGCAAAATGAGCATTTTTTTCAGCAACTTGTTGGTATTCATGCCACAGTGTTTGATGGGCGCGTTGCGTAATTTCTATGTAACTAAAATAGCGAGACTGTGGCAAAATTTTGTTGGTGAGCAGTTCGCGACAATGGGGAGAATCGTCTGCCCAGTTATCCCCGTCTGATGCTTGTGCTGCATAAATGTTCCAATCTGAAGCGTGATATCTTTCTTCGATAATTTTAGCCATTAATTCTAAGGCGCTAGAAGCGATGGTGCCGCCGGTTTCTTGTGAATAGAAAAATTCTTGTTCGTCGACTTCTTTGGCTTGGGTATGATGGCGTATGTACACCACATCAATCGTTTTATAAGTTCGGGTTAAAAATAAATATAATAAAATGTAAAAACGTTTGGCAATATCTTTAGTGGCTTGATCCATTGAACCTGAAACATCCATCAAGCAGAACATCACCGCTCTGGACGTTGGTACGGCTTGTTTGGCATAATTTCGAAAACGTAAATCAAAGGTGTCTATAAACGGCACTCTAGCTATTTTAGCGCTAAGAATTTTTATTTGCTGCTCTAGCGCCGAAATTTTAGTAAAATGTTCACCACTATCGTTTTGCAAAGCATCTAACTCGGCCTGTAACTTTCTGAGTTCTCGGCGTTTACTTGCCGTGGTGGCGATACGACGAGCAATGGAACCTTGTAATGATTTTACAATATCAATGTTGGCGGGTACGCCATCTGCGCAGTAACCCGTGCGAACAATTTTATAGTCGATGAGCTTATCAAGTTGATTTTTTTCAAGATTTGGCAGCGCTAAATCTTCAAATAATAAATTTAAATATTCATCTTTTGAAATAGAGAAAATAAAATCATCATTGCCTTCGCCTGAGTCGCTTGGGTCTCCTTTACCACCACCTTGTCCTTGCTGGCTTTTTGGACGAGGTATTCTATCGCCGGTGGTAAATTGATCATTACCCGGATGAACTCTATTTTTATTACCGCCTTCTCCTTGGTGAAAAAAAGGTTCACTTAAGTCTTTTTTAGGAATGGTAATATTTTCACCGCTACTAATATCGGTTACACCGCGTTTATTAATAGCATCAGCCAAGGATTTTTTTATTTGGCTTTTATAGCGACGTAAAAAACGCTGGCGATTAACCATGCTTTTGTTTTTACCGTTTAAACGCCTATCAATAAAATTAGCCATAAAACCACCTCATTAATATCCAGTAATGACAGCAACCCGCTGTTGCCAATAACAATAACAGCTAAGAGGATTTTCTAACGCGTAAATACCACTCAGAAAGCAAACGAACTTGTTTTTTGGTATAGCCTTTATCCATCATTCTATTAACAAAGTCGTCGTGTTTTTGTTGATCATCAGTTGATGTTTTTGCGTTAAATGAAATAACCGGTAATAAATCTTCGGTATTTGAAAACATTTTTTTCTCAATTACCGTCCGCAGTTTTTCATAGCTAGTCCACGCGGGGTTTTTGCCATTGTTATTGGCTTTTGCGCGTAATACAAAGTTGACTATCTCATTACGAAAATCTTTGGGATTACTAATACCTGCGGGTTTTTCGGTTTTTTCAAGTTCGTTGTTTAACGCTTCTCGATCAAATAATTGACCGGTTTCAGCATCGCGGTATTCTTGATCTTGGATCCAAAAATCAGCATAAGTCACGTAACGGTCAAAAATATTCTGTCCGTATTCTGAATAGGATTGTAAATAAGCAGTTTGAATTTCTTTACCAATAAATTCCACGTATTTAG
The DNA here is from genome assembly GCA_964629005.1 of uncultured Pseudoalteromonadaceae bacterium. Lineage (GTDB taxonomy): Bacteria > Pseudomonadota > Gammaproteobacteria > Enterobacterales > Alteromonadaceae. Next base: position 4,307 of record CAZVPC010000128.1, read on the forward strand.
GGGTTAAATAACCTTTGATAAATTCTAAATAACGCTCAGACGTTTCTTTGGGTAACTGTTCTCGTTCAATTTGCTGCTCGAGTACATAAAACAAATGTACGGGATTGGCAGCGACTTCTAAGTGATCAAAGTTGAATACTCTGGATAAAATTTTAAACGCAAAACGAGTTGAAAGTCCCGACATACCTTCGTCAATGCCCGCAAAGTCGCGATATTCTTGGTACGATTTAGCCTTGGGATCGGTATCTTTTAAACTTTCGCCATCATACACCCGCATTTTTGAATAAATACTAGAGTTGTCAGGATCTTTTAAGCGCGACAACACTGAAAATTGTGCCATTATTTCTAGCGTATCGGGAGCACATTGAGCCTTGTTGAGTTCACTGTGCTCAAGTAATTTATCATAAATTTTAACTTCTTCAGATACGCGCATACAATAGGGTACTTTAACAATATAAACCCGATCTAAAAATGCCTCATTATTCTTATTATTTCTAAAAGTTGTCCATTCTGACTCGTTTGAGTGAGCGAGTAAAATGCCATCAAAGGGTAATGCTGACAAGCCTTCAGTTGGATTGAAATTTCCTTCTTGCGTCGCGGTAAGTAAAGGATGAAGTACCTTGATCGGTGCTTTAAACATTTCAACAAATTCCATCATGCCCTGATTAGCACGGCATAAAGCGCCAGAATAACTGTAGGCATCGGGATCATTTTGTGCAAAATGCTCTAGTTTACGAATATCGACCTTACCCACTAATGACGAGATATCTTGATTGTTGTCGTCGCCGGGTTCTGTTTTGGCAATCGCGATTTGACCTAAAATAGAGGGATAAAGTTTGACCACTTTAAATTTAGCAATATCACCTTTATATTCTTGTAAGCGTTTGGCAACCCAAGGTGACATGATGGTATTTAAATAACGGGCAGGAATTTTATAATCTTGTTTTAAAATTTTTCCATCACTATTGACATCAAATAAGCAAAACGGGTGGTCATTTACGGGGCTACGTTCACCATCGGCACTTAATACATAAATAGGCTCTTGTTGCATTAACGCTTTTAATTTTTCGGCTAAAGAGGATTTTCCGCCACCGACAGGGCCTAGTAAATACAGTATTTGTTTTTTCTCTTCCAAGCCTTGCGACGCATGGGTTAAATAGGCCACTATTTGTTCTATTGCGTCTTCCATGCCAAAAAAATCTTTAAAAGCGGGATACCTTTCAATGACTCGATTAGAAAAGATTCGGCTTAAACTTGGTTCTTGTGAGGTGTCAATCATTTCAGGTTTACCAATGGCTTTGAGTAATCGTTCAGACGCATTGGCATAAGCCATTTTGTCTTCGCGACAAAGGCTCAAAAATTCTTGCAAACTAAACTCTTCTTCTTGAGCTTGATCATAATGGCTTTGGTAATGCTGAAAAATACTCATAATGTTCTCCTGTGAAAAGTGATCACGCTATTTAAATAGACCGAAAAATTGTGAATGCTTACTTTAAGATTAGTTGCTTTTTAAATAGTTGCGCACAAATTAGTAAGATTTTTTGATCAGTGTTGTAATTATTTAATACAAATTGTTAGTAAACATTCCATGACAATACTTGGTTTTAACTCAGTACATGGATAAACAAAATGTTAACGGAGTGTTGGATAAATTGTTGATCTTGAAAAATCACTATGCTAGTTTATAATTTAACTACCGAACGAACGTTCGACTTGTTTGTATTTATACAACCATAACTCAGATCTCATTACTTAGAAGGAGACAAATAATGCAGCCGATTAAGGCATGGGGAAATTACTTTATCGCGAGTGATCAGCCGTTGGAAAAACGAGAATTTAGCATTATTAGTATTGCTGCGGATGAAGTGGTTGTGGAAGTTGCTGGTTGTGGTCTTTGCCATACTGACTTGGGTTTCATGTCGGGTGCAGTGCAAACTAAACATCAATTACCGTTAATTTTGGGACATGAAATTAGCGGAACTGTGGTTGCTACGGGTGCTCAATATAATGCGCTGATCGGTAAAAAAGTTATTATTCCTGCGGTATTACCTTGTGGTGAATGTGAGCTTTGCTTAGCAGGGCGCGATAATATTTGCCAACATCAACTTATGCCGGGGAACGATTTTCATGGCGGTTTTGCTTCTCATATTAAAGTACCTGCCCAGTTTTTATGTGAGCTTCCTGACGATCTTGGTGACTTTGAATTAGCACAACTTTGTGTGGTTGCCGATGCGATCACCACACCTTATCAATCATTGCTGCGCAGTGGTTTGAAAAAAGATGATTTAGCCATTGTTATTGGTACTGGCGGTGTTGGTCTTTATATGGTGCAACATGCAAAAAATGCGGGTGCCACGGTTATAGCACTTGATCTTGATCAAAACCGAGTTGATACCGCGCTTGCTCAAGGGGCTGCATACGGCATTTGCACTCGTGCTATGGATGGACGGGAGATCAAACAACAAATTCGTACATACGTTAACGAAAATAATTTACCAAAAACACAGTGGAAAGTCTTTGAAAATAGCGGCAGTACCGCAGGGCAAACGTTGGCGTTTTCATTGTTAAGTTTTGCGGGAACCATAGGTATTGTTGGTTTCACTATGGATAAAGTGAACATTCGCTTATCTAATATTATGGCGTTTGACGCCGATGTGTTTGGCAACTGGGGCTGCCGTCCCGAGTATTATCAACCCGTTGTCGCCGATGTTTTAAGTAAGAAAATTAATCTGCTTGATAATATCGAGCTATACCCACTTTGTGAAATGAATGCCGTACTTGAATTAGCCAAGTCTCATCAGCTAACAAAACGCGCAATTTTAACGCCTGATTTAAAATCAATAGAGAAATCATTATGAAAAATCACCATCTCGTCGAAAAAGTAGAATACACCGATATTATTGTTGAAAAACGCTCGCTACTTGATGCTAACGGTAAAATCATTAACGGTTTGTATAATAGTTGGATTTTATTGAATAATCCTAGCCAATATAATTCTTATACAACTCAGGCAGTTAAAGAAATAATTCTGGCTTTTCGTGAAGCAAGCTGTGATCGCAGTGTGGTTGCGGTGATCTTCACTGCTGTGGGAGATAAAGCGTTTTGTACTGGCGGCAATACGAAAGAATATGCTGAATATTATGCTGGCAACCCGCAGGAATACAAACAATACATGCGTTTATTTAACGACATGGTAACCGGCATTTTAACGTGTGATAAACCCGTGATTAATCGAGTTAATGGTATGCGTATTGGCGGTGGTCAAGAAATTGGTATGGCCTGTGATTATTCGATTGCTGCTGATACTGCACGTTTTGGTCAAGCAGGTCCAAAACATGGTTCTGCACCCGATGGTGGCTCTACCGATTTTTTACATCTTTATGTTGGTATTACCCGTGCGATTGAATCTTGTACCTTATGTGATCATTGGTCGGCACATACGGCGGTGCAATTAGGTTTGATCAATAAGATCATTCCAGCAATGAAAAATCAACAAGGGGACTATATTAGCAATCCTTTTGTTTCGCTTGACCCTGTTGATCGTTGGGGTAATCCGGCCTATGGCGCATTTAAAACAGGAAATGATAAAGAGGATGCCAAGAAAATAGCAGCAGAATGTGTTATGGACTTGACATGGTTAGATGAAGAAACCAATAACATGGCTTATCGATTAGCGATGACCATGCCCGATTGTTTGAGTAAAACCTTAGAGTCACTGCGCAAGAAAAAATTAGAACATTGGCAGCAAAACAGTGAGACCAATCGTTCTTGGTTAGCACTAAATATGATGACTGAAGCTAAAGCCGGTTTTAAAGCGTTTAATGAAGGGCCAAAACATAATCGTGAAGTTGATTTTATTGGTTTACGTCGTGCATTGGCTGAGGCTAAACCGTGGGATGAGTCATTATTTGCAGCAATAAAACCGCGTTAAGGTTATACCAGTTTCATTAATTAGGTGATCTACTTTATACGTAGGAAAAATTGCCAA
>CAZVPC010000129.1:0-1401 GCA_964629005.1 uncultured Pseudoalteromonadaceae bacterium
AATTAAAGGCTCTGTTGTACTTAACTGTTGGCAAATAAATTTAATTGTAGGTTGTCACGAGTGCAACGAGGCACAACAAAAGTAACAATTTTTTGCCACAGCAAGCAATTGTCACAACAAGCAATTGTCGCGGCAAGCGGCGACCTACAATACAAATAGTTATAAAATCAATATATTATATATTAAGTAACGTGCTTATGCAGATCACTCAGGTACTTATTCTAATTGTCATCTTCGAAACGTTTTAATCGAAGATCTCGTGTTTTTTGACGAAGATTCCCGCTTAAAAGACTGCGGGAATGACGATCCTGAGCCAAGTACATAGGCATGTTAAGTAATAATTCACTGAAACAGAGCAAAATTAAAAAGTGACTTAACGATGAAATTAACGCGCAGTTTACCACAGCAAGCTTACGACGCTAAGCAAGTTCGCCACTACGAACCACAAATAGCTAAGCAGCAAAACATTAGCATGTATCAGCTCATGGAGCGCGCCGGTGAGGCACTTTTTACCGCCTTAAAAGAGAACTTTTTACCTGTTCACTCAATTTTAGTAGTCTGTGGTAAAGGCAATAATGGCGGTGATGGTTTCGTTGTGGCACGCTTGGCGTTACAAGCAGGTTACCAAGTCACGCTATTATTGCTGGCTGATCAAGCCTTAATAACCGGTGATGCTTTGCTCGCAATGGAACGTTACCATCAAAGTGGCGGTCATACTACAACCATTAAACAGCAGAACCAAGCAAGTATTTTAATCGAACAATTTAACGGCGAAGTCATTATTGATGCCCTTTTAGGCACGGGTTTTAAGGGTGAATTATCAACCGTATTTCAAAACACTATTAATGCGATTAATAATCAGCAAGCGAATGTGCTCAGTGTTGATATACCGTCAGGTTTGGCGGCCAACACTGGCATAGCGGCAAAAACAACGATAAAAGCCACGGTAACCGTCACTTTTATTGCCATGAAAATGGGGTTACTCACCGGTCAAGCAGCCAATTTTGTTGGTCAGCTCTATTTTGCTGACTTAGCGGTGGCTAACGTTTTTGAACAACTGGTTAGCAGTGACACCAGAATTTTAACTCTTAAAAACATCCCTAGGTTGAAAACAAGAGCACCCGCAAGTCACAAAGGAAATATCGGTTTAGTATTAGCCATTGGTGGCGGTCAAGGCATGCCCGGAGCGATCCGCATGGCAAGTGAAGCTGCATTACGAACAGGTGCCGCGTTAGTGGCGGTATGTTGTCATCAACATAATATTCCCTTGGTTTTTAATGGTCGTCCTGAACTAATGTTCGCTCCTAGTGAGCCAGAGCAACTCAAATTGGCGCGTTGTCTTACCACCGCTAAAGCAATCATTATTGGCCCAGGTCTAGGACAAAGTGATTGGGCAAAACA
>CAZVPC010000129.1:1501-8241 GCA_964629005.1 uncultured Pseudoalteromonadaceae bacterium
AAGTTTTTATTAACACCACAGGTAATGCCGGTATGGCTAGTGGTGGCATGGGTGATGTATTATCAGGCATAATAGCCGCGTTAAGTTTACAATTGCCAAATTTATTTGATGCAGTTAAATTAGCGGTATTTATTCATGGTCAGGCCGCTGATATTGTTGCCGAGCAACATGGTGCTCGTGGCATGCTCGCCAGCGATTTATTTTTACCGCTGCAAGCGCTGGTAAATACATCGACCTAATACCCTAAAAATAACACCTAAAAAAGATAGTTAAGAAAGCATGAAAAATTTAAATTATTTATTACCCGATGAACAAGCCACTATCGAGATCGGTGCTAAATTAGCGCATATTATTAAGCAACAAAGTAAAGGCTTGATCGTTTATTTATATGGTGATTTAGGTGCAGGAAAAACCACCCTAACCCGAGGTTTTGTTCGCGCTATGGGACATACCGGCAACGTAAAAAGTCCAACCTATACCATAGTAGAACCCTATAATTTAGCTAATTGGAAAATTTATCATTTTGATCTTTACCGTTTGGCCGATCCGGAAGAATTAGAATATATGGGAATTCGCGATTATTTTGCCGATAATTGCTGTTGTTTTATTGAATGGCCAGAAAAAGGCGCCGGACTTTTGGTTAAAGCTGATCTTAACATTAATATAGCTTATAGTGGCGAACAACGTCAGCTCACCTTAACGGCGATCACCGCTTGGGGAAATGAAATTATTAGCTTGTTAGTCGCGCAGCAGTTGGGAAATTAGCATTATGCTTGTGAGCATAAAAAAACAACCATATTTATCCCTGTTTAATGGCTGGCTTATGCTGTTGTTGGCTTGTACTAGCATCAATGCTATTGCTGCTAATAGCATTGATGGTGTCCGTATTTGGCCTGCTCCTGAAAATACCCGTATTGTCTTTGATTTAACCAGTAAACCTGATTACAGCTATTTTAGTTTGAAAAATCCGCAACGCTTGGTCATTGACTTTAAAAATAGCAAAAAGTCCGTTGTTTTAGTTGATATTGCTAACCAAGATAAACGCGTAAAACGTATTCGTACCAGTAATGCAAAAAATAGAAAAAATACCCGCTTAGTACTGGAATTAGCGGCTAATTACAAACTCAGTATTTTTGCTTTAGCGCCTGCTGGCCAATACGGTCATCGTTTGGTGATCGACTTATATGATAAGAAAAGAATCAGCCAAACACCCATTACAAAAACCAATAAAAAACGCAATGTTATCGTTGCCATTGATGCCGGACACGGCGGTGAAGATCCGGGTTCTATTGGTGCCAGTGGCAGTTATGAAAAACGGGTAACCCTAGCGATAGCCAAAAAATTGCAAACACTTATTAATAAAGAAAAAGGCATGACGGCGGTAATGACCCGTAGTGGTGATTATTATGTTAATTTGAACCGTCGCACCAAAATTGCCCGACAGAAAAAGGTCGATTTTTTAGTCTCTATTCATGCCGATGCTTTTCGTACCTCACGCCCCAATGGTTCTTCGGTTTGGCTAGTGTCTAATAAACGGGTTGAAACTGAAATGGCGCGCTGGTTAGTTAATCGTGAAAAAAATTCAGAATTGCTCGGCGGTGGCGGTGGCACCATAAAAAACACCCATGATGCCAATTTGGCTTTTACCTTAGCGGATTTAAGTAAAGAGCATTCGCTAGAAGTAAGCAGAACCATGGCCAATAGTGTCATTGCACAGCTAAGAAAAATCACTAAAATGCATAAGAAAAAACCACAACATGCCAGTTTAGCGGTGCTTAAAGCATCTGACATTCCCTCAATTTTGGTTGAAACTGGCTTTATTTCTAATCATCGAGAAGAAAAAAACTTAAATTCGGCTAAACATCAACAACGCCTTGCCAAAGCTATTTTTACCGGCGTTAAAAGTTATTTTTTAGCTCACCCACCACGAAATACTTTTTTTGCAGCGATTGGTTATAAAAAGCATAAAGTTTCTTCGGGCGAGTCGTTATCTATGTTAGCGCAACGTTATAAGGTATCAGTGCAACAATTAAAAGTATTAAATAATTTATCCTCTAGCGTTGTGCGTATTGGTCAAACATTGAAAATACCTCGGGCTGGATAAACCAACAAAAATTCCATTTAAAACATAATTATTAACCATGACTATAGAAATATTACCTGCTCGTCTTGCCAATCAAATTGCCGCTGGCGAAGTTGTAGAACGTCCAGCCTCAGTTGTTAAAGAGCTTATTGAAAACAGTTTAGATGCCGGCGCAACCCATATTCACCTTGATATTGAAAAAGGGGGTAGTAAACGCATTCGCTTGATCGATAACGGCACTGGTATTGCTAAAGACGAATTATGTTTAGCCTTGAGTCGTCATGCCACCAGCAAAATTAAAAATTTAGCCGATCTTGAAAGTATCTCAAGTTTGGGCTTTCGCGGTGAAGCGTTAGCAAGTATTAGCTCAGTCGCTCAGTTAACACTAACCTCGAAACCCAAAAACCAAGCAACGGCTTGGCAGGCTTGCGCTCAAGGACGTGATATGGCGGTCACGGTACAGCCAGCGGCACACCCTGATGGCACAACCATTGATGTACAAAATTTATTTTTTAATACTCCCGCAAGACGAAAATTTTTACGTACTGAAAAAACTGAATTCGCTCACATCGATGAAGTGATCAAACGCATCGCTTTAGCACGCTTCGATGTGGCTTTCACCTTAATCCATAATGGTAAGATTATTCGTCAATATCAGGCTTTAAATGATAAAGCTAAATATTCCAAACGAGTCGCTAAAATTTGTGGACAAAAATTTATTGATCATGCCCTTACTATTGATTGTCAACACGATAAGTTGCAACTTTGGGGCTGGGTGGCAACCCCCAATTTTGTACGCAATAAAAATGATTTAACTTATAGTTATGTTAATGGTCGAATGATGCGCGACAAGCTGATCAATCATGCGATTCGTCAAGCATTTAGCGATAAATTACCACCCGACACTTATCCTGCCTTTGTGTTGTTTTTAAGCTTAGATCATCACGAGGTTGATGTTAACGTTCATCCGGCAAAACATGAGGTGCGCTTTCAACAAGGTCGCTATATTCATGATTTTATTTACTCCGTGATCCATGGCGCACTCGACAATATTTCAGAGAATAGCCCTGTTGAGCTAACAACGTCGGCAATGAATACTCAGCAAGAAACGCAAGCACAAGAATACATTACGCCGTTACGAGCCGTTAACGACAGTGCTAGCGCAACTTATCAGCCTTCAAACTGTCTACCTTCAAACGATAAGCCTTCAAATAATCGACCTTCAAACTATAAGCCTACAACACAATCAACCGTAGTTAGTCCCCAAGCCGTACAAGCTTACCAGCACTTAATGAGTACAAAAGCACCCTCGGCGTCAGAAATAAATTCGCCAACAACTAAAAATGAACAAATTTATCAATTGCTCGATGTTTACCAACAAACTTACGCCTTAATAAAATTTGATCACCAACTGCGCTTGCTTGATTTAGCCAAAATTGCAATTGAGTTTGAGCAAACTCAACTTGAACAACGTTGGCCTACCGAGTTAGTCCGCCAACCATTATTGTTACCACTACAAATAAAATTATCCGCAGCACAGGTTTTGTGGTTATCATCACAACCACAAAATCTGCATAACGCAGGCATTATTTTATTGATCAAAGATAAAACCACTGTCCAAATTCAACAATTTCCTGCCTGTTTACGTCATCAAGATGTTACTTTTGCGTTTGATCACATTTTAACAACCTTACAAGCACTCAGTGAGCAACACAGCTTATCGACAAAACATTGGTGTCAAGCGCTAGCACAACTCGCCGTTGCACAGGAATTCGATCAACAAACCGCACGGTTATTACTTGAACAAATACAATCTGTTCAATTAACAGAATTTAATCAATATTTATCCTTGAATTCCGCTGTCATTGACCTTACCTCTGTTATATCAAAACTTAACAATCGAAATTAAGCGACTCCATGGCATCTTTTGAGTCATCATTAACATCAAACGAACAACCACCCGTTATTTGTTTGATGGGACCAACCGCTGCGGGTAAAACTGCCTTAGCCATGGCCCTGCATGATGCTTTGCCTTGTGACATAATTAGTGTTGATTCAGCATTAATTTATAATGATCTAGACATTGGTACCGCTAAGCCAACGCCGGCGGAGCTTGAGCAATATCCACATCGTTTGATCAATATTCGTGATGCTGCCCAAACGTATTCTGCTGCTAAGTTTTGTCAAGAGGCTTTAACTGAAATCAGCAAAAGTCGAGCTAAAGGCCGTATACCTCTATTGGTAGGCGGCACTATGATGTATTTTAAAAGTTTACTTGAAGGTATTTCACCGTTACCCCCAGCAAATGTGGAAATTCGTCAACAAATAGCACAACAAGCGCAACAGTTGGGTTGGAATAACTTACACCAACAACTATTAGCGTGTGATCCGCTTGCTGGTGAACGTATTCACCCCAATGACCCACAACGTATTACCCGCGCGTTAGAAGTTTTTCGTCTAACAGGAAACACTTTATCACATTTAATGCTAACTAAAGGTGCTAAACTTAACGGAAATGTGGTGCAATTAGCCATAGTTCCAACAGAACGAAAAACCTTACATCAGCGTATAGAGCTTCGATTTGAGCAAATGATCACCTTAGGTTTTCAGCAAGAAGTTGAACGTTTAAGACAGCGTGGCGATTTACATGAAAACTTACCCGCTATACGGTGTGTGGGCTACCGACAAATGTGGCAACATCTTAATGGTGAGTTTGATCACGATGAAATGGTTTACCGTGGCATTTGTGCGACACGACAATTAGCGAAACGACAATTAACTTGGCTGCGAAAATGGCCAAATTTAACTTGGCTAAACATGGAAGATGAAACTAATTTATCACAAGTGTTATCTATATTAAGCAAAAATTGAACATTGATGTATAATTGAATTTATGTTGTATTAACAGAATATTAATCTATTACCTTAGTTAATATTTTATTTTTAAGAATAATAAAAAGGACCAACCAATGGCTAAAGGTCAATCTTTACAAGACCCATTTTTAAATGCATTACGTCGTGATCGCATTCCTGTCGCTATTTACTTAGTAAATGGCATTAAATTGCAAGGACAAGTTGAATCTTTTGATCAATTTGTTATTTTGCTTAAAAACACCGTGAGCCAAATGGTGTACAAACATGCGATTTCTACCGTTGTGCCTGCTCGTGCCGTATCAACTGCGCCAGTCCCGAATTCAGGTTTTAATTCACCAATGGATCAACAAGATTAATGATGATCCGTATTTTTTGTTGGAGTTGCTTATTTGTTTGATCGTTTTCAAGCAGGTGAACAAGCGATCCTTGTTCATGTAGATTTTCCTGACGAGCGCTCCCGAGAAGACTTGCAAGAATTTAAAATGCTGGTCTGCTCTGCTGGGGTCACCATTGTTGATATTGTCACTGGTAAACAAAAAATACCTCAGGCAAAATATTTTGTCGGCAGTGGTAAAGCAGAAGAAATAGCCGAAGCAGTTCGGTTATTTGATGCCAATGTGGTGTTATTTAATCATCGGCTCGCCCCTTCACAGGAAAAAAATATAGAAGCGTTATGTCAATGCCGAGTGATTGATCGTACCAGCCTTATTCTTGATATTTTTGCCCAACGCGCTCGCACTTACGAGGGGAAATTACAGGTAGAATTGGCACAATTACGACACATTAGTACCCGCTTGATCCGCGGCTGGACTCACCTTGAACGACAAAAAGGTGGGATTGGTTTGCGCGGTCCCGGCGAAACTCAATTAGAAACCGATCGCCGTTTGTTACGTGAACGCATGAAAAACATTCTTACTCGTCTAGATCGCGTTGAACTACAGCGACAGCAAGGACGACGGGCAAGAACTCGTGCCGAAATTCCTACGCTTGCCTTAGTAGGATATACCAATGCGGGCAAATCAACATTATTTAATTACTTAACTAAATCAACAGTTTATGTTGCTGATCAACTTTTTGCCACCTTAGATCCAACCTTACGTAAAATAGAATTACAGGATGTTGGGCGAATTGTTTTAGCTGATACGGTTGGTTTTATACGTCATCTACCCCATGATCTAGTTGCCGCCTTTAAAGCAACGTTAACCGAAACACGAGAAGCTGAATTATTATTGCACGTTATTGATGTTTCAGACGAACGTCGTGATGAGAATATTGAGCAAGTTGAAGCGGTTTTGGCTGAGATTGAAGCAGCAGATGTTCCGCAGTTATTAATTTGTAACAAAATTGATAGGTTGTCTGAAAGTAAGCCACGAATTGAACGCAATGATCAAGGCATGGCTACCTGTGTATGGCTTTCGGCGCAGGAAGGTGTTGGAATAGAACAACTATTTCAAGCATTAAAAGAACGTTTAGGCACTCAGGTTGTTAAGCATAGCTTGAAAATTCCACCCAGTGCAGGTAAATTTCGTGGCTTATTTTATCAACTTAATTGCATCGCCAACGAAACATTTGACGAACAAGGTAATTGCTTACTCGATATAAAATTACCGATCCGTGAATGGAATCGTTTGCTAAAACGTGAGCAATCAACGTTAGAACACTTTATAGAACATTAAGCTACTGATAGTATCAATATGCTTGTCGAATTTTTAAATATACTGGAGACCAACATGGCTTGGAATGAACCGGGGAAAAATGATAAAGATCCCTGGAAAAACAAAGG
>CAZVPC010000130.1:0-8211 GCA_964629005.1 uncultured Pseudoalteromonadaceae bacterium
CCAGATAATTTTCAATTAATACGTGTACATGGCATGTATCAGCAAGATGATCGTGATATTCGAGCGGAGCGTCAAAAGCAAAAATTAGAGCCATTACATAACGTGATGTTACGGGCGCGTTTACCCGGTGGCATTATTACGCCAACGCAATGGTTAGCTATTGATAAATTTGCCCAAGAATACACCAGTTATGGCAGTATTCGCGTTACCACCCGACAAACATTTCAGTTTCATGGGGTATTAAAACCGAACATTAAATTAATGCACCAAACGCTAAATAGCGTTGGTTTAGACTCGCTTGCGACTGCTGGCGATGTTAATCGTAATGTACTTTGTACGCCTAATCCTATTGAATCTGAATTGCACCAACAGGCCTATCAATGGGCGAAAAAAATCAGTGAACATTTGCTACCGAAAACGCGTGCTTACGCTGAAGTTTGGCTAGATCAAGAAAAAGTTGAAACGACGGAACAAGATAAAGATGTTGAGCCTATTTTAGGGGCAAGTTATCTGCCGCGTAAATTTAAAACGACTGTGGTTATTCCACCACAAAACGACATTGATATTCATGCTAACGATCTTAACTTTGTTGCTATTAGTGATAAGGGTAAACTTATTGGTTTTAATGTATTAGTTGGCGGTGGTTTGGCAATGACCCACGGTGATCAATCTACTTACCCACGTAAGGCAGATGACTTTGGTTTTATTGCTGTTGAACATACGCTAGCTGTTGCTGAGGCGGTAGTTAGTACCCAACGTGATTGGGGAAATCGTGTTAACCGTAAAAATGCTAAAACTAAATATACCCTTGACCGTGTTGGTATTGACGTATTTAAACGTGAAGTGGAAAAGCGTGCTGATATTGAATTTAGTGCGTCGCGTCCGTATGAATTTACCGAGCGTGGTGATCGTATTGGTTGGGTTGCAGGCATTGATGGTAAATTTCATTTAACCTTGTTTATTGAAAATGGCCGCATTGTTGATACTGCGGATACCACATTGAAAACAGGCATGGCTGAAATTGCTAAAATTCATCACGGTGATTTTCGTTTTACTGCCAATCAAAACGTGATCGTTGCCGGTGTCGCCGAGCAAGACAAGGCACCAATTGAAAAATTAGCGCGTCAACATGGTTTGATGAAAGATGATGTGTCGGCGCAACGTAAAAATTCAATGGCGTGTGTAGCGTTTCCTACCTGTCCGTTAGCCATGGCAGAGTCCGAGCGGATGTTGCCAGCGTTTGTCACCCAAGTTGAAACAATTTTAGCGGCACATAAGTTAGCTAACGAGCATATTATTTTGCGCGTTACGGGGTGCCCTAATGGTTGTGGCCGCGCCATGCTTGCTGAAGTGGGTCTAGTGGGTAAAGGGCCTGATCGTTACAGCCTTTATTTAGGTGGTAACAAAGCGGGCACCCGTATTCCTAAAATTTATCAAGAAAACTTAACTAGCGCTGCTATTTTAGCCGAACTTGACTCTTTAGTAGCGCGTTGGTCAACAGAGCGTAATAGCAATGAAGCGTTTGGCGATTTTGTTATCCGCGTTGGTGTGGTCAGTGAAGTTAAAGTAAGTAAGCGAGATTTTTATGACTAATAACGCAATCATAACCAGTAATACAGCACCGACTCGTAATGATAACAAGGTTAAAATTGCCAATCGTTTTCCTGCGGCATTAGCACAATCGTCGTGGTTGACTGAATGGAATGGCTTGTTAGAGAACAAAACGCCCGTTGAGCGGGTTGAATGGGCGATGGAAAACCTACCAAGTAACTTTGTTTTATCATCGAGTTTTGGTATTCAGTCGGCGGTTATGTTGCATATGATGACGCGAATTGATGCCAATATTCCGGTGATTTTAACAGATACCGGACATTTATTTCCCGAAACCTATCAGTTTATTGATCAAATGGCTGAGCGTTTAAAGCTTAATTTACACGTTTTTAGTGCCACACAAAGTGCATCGTGGCAACAAGCGCGTTACGGAAATTTATGGGAACAAGGCATTAATGAGTTAAAACAATATAATCGCATGAATAAAGTTGAACCGCTTGAACGTGGTTTGTCAGAGCTAAATTCAGGTACATGGTTTTCAGGGGTTCGTCGCCAACAATCAGAACATCGCCAAGGCTTGTCGGTGGTAACATCATTGCGTGGTCGTTTTAAAGTGCATCCAATAATTGATTGGACTAATCGCGATATTTATCAATATTTAACTAAACATGATTTACCGTATCATCCTTTGTGGGAACAAGGTTATGTATCAGTTGGTGATATCCACAGCACTAAACCGTTAACTTTAGGCATGGACGAAAGCGAAACACGCTTTAATGGCTTGCAACGTGAGTGTGGTTTACACAGTGATGGTGATGGTATTTAGCTTAATTAAAATTCAATAGCTTACATTCATGTTACTTAGAAACTTATTCTTGTGAATTTAAATTGACGCTTTTATTTAAATGGCAGTAAATATATTTGTTTACTGCCATTTTTTATGAGGATTTTTACTCGCCATTTGTCTATTATTAACGGCCTTGAAAAGGCTCTTATCAGAAATTTTTTAGAGAATAATTATAATAAAGGTTAAACACTCGTATGAATATAGACGTCGGCATCATTGAAACACTATTAGTCGCTCTGCTAATACTATTTTCAGGCTATTTTTTAAATAGTAAAATTGCATTTTTAAGAAATAATAATATTCCTGAGCCTGTGGTCGGCGGTATTGCTTTTTCTTTGCTTGCCGCGTTGGCACATTCATATTTTAATGTGGCCTTGCAATTTGATATGAGTTTGAAAAATCCGTTAATGATCATGTTTTTTACCACGGTTGGCTTAGGAGCAAGTTTTTCGTTGTTATTAAAAGGTGGACCTAAAGTTATTTTATTTTTAGGCGTTGCGACCTTGTACTTGTTTATTCAAAATGCAATTGGCGTTTCTGTTGCCTTAGCAACGGGGATGGACCCGTTAATGGGGCTTATAGGTGGTTCGGTTACCTTGTCAGGTGGGCATGGTACAGGGGCAACATACGCTGATCTTTTTGTGGCAGAATATTCAATGAAATCAGGTGTTTTTGAATTAGCCATGGCGGCTGCAACTATGGGATTAGTGTTAGGTGGCTTGATTGGTGGTCCCGTAAGTAAACGCTTGATCAAAAAATATAATTTAAAAGCTGACGAATTTCATGAAGAGCTTGATGATACGGTTACTTTTAATCCTGAAGATCATGATTTAGTTACTCCGAAAAAAATGATGGAAACACTCTTCATTTTATTAATTTGTATGGTGTTAGGTGGCTTCATTCATCTGAGTTTAAAAGCGGCTGGTCTGGTTCTACCTAGCTTTTTGTTGCCATTGTTGTGTGGTGTTTTTGCTACTAATATTTGTGAGTTTTCCAAACGCTATACCATCAGTAAAGCTTGCATTGATTTATGGGGCACGATGGCTCTTTCTATCTTTTTAGCTATGGCATTGATGGCCTTAAAAATATGGGAATTAGTAAGTTTAGCCGGGCCGATGTTCTTTTTGATCATCATTCAAGCATTCATGTTAATGCTGTTTGCTTACTTTGTTACCTTTAGAGTGATGGGGAAAAACTATAACGCAGCGATCATTGCAGGCGGCCATTGCGGGTTTGGTTTAGGCGCTACACCAACAGCGGTTGCCAATATGGAATCATTGGTTGCCCGCTATGGGCCATCACCACAAGCATTCTTGGTAGTGCCATTGGTTGGTGCGTTTTTTATTGATATTACTAATGCACTAGTGCTGCAATTATATTTAAGTTTGCCTTTTGTTACCGGTTAATAGTAAGTGTCTCAATTAGCCATCCACTTTGAAGGTCGGTTGGGTAGTACGCTAGTATTTAGCAAATTAGGCTGTTTTAATTTAAACTAAAATGACAAGTAAAATGTCTTAACATTGGTGGTTGCCAGCTAATGCGTACGCCGCGTAAATTTTCTTTGTTTGCATAAACTTCGGCTAAACATTCAATACAATAATCAATATGGCTTTGTGTATAAACTCGTCTGGGAATAGCCATACGCACTAGATCCATTGCGGCTAGTTTTTCGCTGCCATCAACTTGTTGACCGAACATTACCGTGCCAATTTCACAGGATCTAATGCCGCCTAAGCGATACATTTCAATTGCCAACGCTTGGCCGGGATATTCTTTAGGATCAATGTGCGGCAACATTGCTCTGGCATCAATATAAACCGCATGCCCGCCAACGGGTTTAACAATAGGAATGCCAATTTTGTCTAAAGCATTACCGAAATAAGCGGTTGAGCTAATACGATAATTTAAATAATCTTCTGCAACTATTTCTTCAAGACCCACCGCCATCGCTTCTAAATCACGACCAGATAAACCGCCATAAGTAGGAAAACCCTCGGTTAAAATAAGCACATTGCGCGCTTTCATCGCTAAATCATCATCATTAAGCGCAAGCCAACCGCCCATATTAACCAGCGCATCTTTTTTAGCGCTCATGGTCATGCCATCGGCATAACTGAATATTTCTTGTACAATTTCTTTTGGCGTTTTATTTTCATAACCGGGCTCTCTTAATTTAATAAAATAAGCATTTTCAGCAAAGCGGCAGGCATCTAAAAATAAAGGTTTACCAAATTCTTGACAAAGTTCTTTAGTTTGACGGATATTTGCCATCGACACCGGTTGACCACCACCAGAATTATTGGTGATGGTAAGCATAACAATAGGTACTTGTGCGCCTTGTGTTGTTAATAATTCGCGTAATCGTGGTAAATCAATATCACCTTTAAAAGGCAGATTTAGTTGCGGATCTAAGCCTTGTTTTTGCACTAAATCTACTGCTTGACAGCCTGAAGCCTCAATATTGGCGCGAGTGGTATCAAAATGGGTATTGTTAGGGATAATTAACATTTCACCCTGTTTTGTCTCACCTAAAATAGAAAAAAGAATTTTCTCAGCGGCTCGCCCTTGATGAGTCGGAATAATGTGTTTAAACGGTGCCAGCTCTTTGAGTGCTTTTTCAAAACGATAAAAAGACGGTGAACCCGCATAACTTTCATCACCAAGTTGAATACCAGCCCACTGTTTAGTGCTCATCGCAGAAGTACCTGAATCGGTTAACAAATCAATCAGCACATCATCCGATTTCAGCGAAAACAAATTGTAATTGGCTGATTTTAATAACGCTTCGCGCTCGCTCACGGTGGTCATTTTTAGCGGTTCAACTGATTTAATGCGAAAGGGTTCGATAATAGTTTTCATTGTATTTTTACTCTTAAATGTTCTATTTCATGAGGATCAAGATTTCACAGAAAACTCGATCGGGGAAAATATCAACTAAGCGAAATTAATAACAAAAACGGGCGAAGGCTAATCTAAAGTCTTGATTATACCATTTACAAGAAGGGGTGAAGTTAGTTGGGTTTAGTGTTGTCATAAAATTTATTATGCAAACAATTTTTTCTGTTTGTCAATAAGTAAACCGACAATAAAAATACCATCTAAACATCAACTCAACTAATTTTTATAATTTAAAGTTTTCAACACAATAATCTATAAATTTTTTGGTTATTATAGACGTACTTTTCCTACTGGGGTAAACGAGGTTGACTTGTTGTTCAGGCATTTTTTCATTAGGTAATACTTCAAGTAATTCTCCACTAGCTAGGTGTTCTTGACAGAAAAAAGGAGGCAGTTCTGTAATACAGTTGTTATTAAGCGCTATATGCATCATGTGCCTATAATCATTTGATCTCAAAAAAGGAGAAATTTCGATCTTGTTTTTTCCAAGACACCAAACGATACTCTTGTCTTTTTTCCCCCAAGCTGCGCAAGGGTACTGAGAAATATCCTTTGCGCTCTCGATACACTTGTCTTCCAAAAATCTTGTTGAGGCAACAAGTAAATGTCGATAGCTCGTCAGGTTTCTAGCGACAGACGTTTGACCTTCCACATCACCAATTCGCAACACAAGATCTAATCCATCTTCAATGAAATCAATTTTTCGGTCTGTATTAAATATTTCTATTTGAATATTGGCATATAACGTTCTAAAGTCGTCTATTAATGCCCACATAGGCATGAAATCAGGTGGTAATGATAATCGCAGTCGGCCTGTTAAGCTTTGTTCTTGCTCCATTAGTGCAAGTAAGCCTAAATCAATCTCTTCAATTCCTCTAGATACAAAATCATAAAGCGTCGCGCCTGACTGCGTTAAACGTAGTTTTCGTGTTGTTCGTTCCAACAATATAACATCTAATGAAGACTCCAAATCTGCAACTCTACGACTTACCGTTGCTACAGGAATATTCATTGTTTTGGCCGCTTTTGAAAAACTGCCTTTTTGCACCACATTGGCAAAAATACGTGCTGAGTTTAAATCCATAAGTAACCATTTTTATCAGTAGATAATTGATTAAATCAATATTTCCATATATGAGAAAGTAATTCAACAAAAAAGGCACTAATCATCATAAACGAGATAATTTAATATTCATTCATCCATTAAACAGTGGAGCATTCTTTATCGTTCAGCAAATTGAATAGTAAATATTAAGTGAGGAAAATGTAATGAAAGCAATTAAACATATTATTTTAATGAGTCTATTTTTCGTTGGTTGTACATATGCTAACGACAGCCAAAAGATTAAGGCATTGATATCTAATTATGAAATTTATCTTAATGCAAGTGACACAAAAAGTGTATTGAACCTATATGCTGAGCATCCTGTATTTATGCCACAGTATGCCCCAGCTCAAATCGGACGAAAAGCAGTAAAGCAAGCATATAAAAATGTATTCAACACCATAAGTCTAGATATACGCTTCACTACACATACCATTGAAATATTGGGTGATACCGCGTGGGCTCGCACCAGTTCAGCAGGAAAAACCACTTTATTGGCAAATGGTGCAATGATAAATGAAGGCAACAATGAACTGTTCATTTTTAAAAAAGAAAATAATCATTGGAAAATCAAGCAATATTTATTTTCTACTAATCAACCTCGTAAGTAACTCGTTAAATATAGGAGCATGACCATGAAAGCTATTATCGCAAAAAAAACAGGTGGGCCAGAAGTGTTGCAACTCATCGATATTGAACAACCTGAAATACAAAAAGGCGAAGTAAAGATACAAGTAAAAGCGTTTGGCCTAAACAAAGCAGAAAGTTACTATAGAAGCGGTAATTACGGTAACTTTGTGCCCGACCAAGCATTAGGAATTGAAGCCGTTGGCGAAGTTATTGATGATCCAAGTGGTAACTTTGCAACAGGCCAAAAGGTCGCAACCGCGATGGGAGGTATGATGTTCGCTCGCCATGGCGGATACGCAGAATACATAACAGTAAATGCTAGTAATCTAATCACAATTGATTCTAATTTAGACTTTGAACAACTTGCTGCCTTACCACAGGCTTACTTAACGGTATGGGGTGCACTGGATAAAAATTTACAAATTAAAGAAGGGGAATATTTGCTTGTTAGGGGGGCAACGTCGAGTATTGGTCAAGCAGCGGTAGTTTATGCAAAACTAAGAGGGTTAAAAGTAGTTGCGACAACCCGCAACCCTGACAATGTATATAAACTTAAATCTATTGGTGCAGATCATGTGGTAATAGACGATGGTAATATTCATACAAAAATTAAAACTATTGTGGCAGATGGTGTTGATAATGCTATTGAAATTATTGGAGCTACTACCGTTAAAGATACACTGAAATCAGTAAAACCTTGGGGGCAAATTGTTGTCGTTGGTCTCTTAGGTGGAGCACCTATACTTGAGTCGTTTAATTTAATGGCAGACTTACCCAATACTGTTAAACTTAGTTTTTTTAGTAGTGGCTTATTGGGAACCGAGGCATTACCGCTAAATGAGAGTCCTCTAAATGAAATCGCTGATGGCATAGCTAATGGTACTATTCCAAGTACATTATCTAAAACGTTTATTATTGAAGACATTCAGCAAGCACATCATTTTCTGGATAGCAGTTCGGCCAATGGCAAAATAGTTGTTATGATTTAACTAATTGATAGCAAAATAGAACTTAAAAACCCCACTTATACAATTTTAATAAAGCAGTAAACTTACCTAGTTACTGCTTTATTATTATGTCTTAACTTCGTTCATTTGAGCAGGCTTATTTACCGTATAAAGTAACCACTACCGCACCACCTAAACCAACATTATGCTGCAAAGCCAACCTAGCTCCGGCC
>CAZVPC010000131.1:0-8171 GCA_964629005.1 uncultured Pseudoalteromonadaceae bacterium
GATCAAGTTATTGACAACACAACTATGATCACCCAATTGAATGAAAAAACGAATGAAGTTGGCACTGTGCTTGAGGTGATTAATGCGATTGCAGAGCAAACGAATTTATTGGCATTAAATGCGGCTATTGAGGCGGCTCGTGCTGGCGAACAAGGCCGAGGTTTTGCTGTTGTTGCTGACGAAGTACGTTCGCTGGCAACGCGTACGCGTGAGTCTATTGATCAAATTCAAACAACGATTGGTGGCTTACAAGTGGATGCTAGCAATGCGGTAAATTCGATGAATTCAGTTCGTCAACTGGCTGAAGAAAAGGCGACTGATGTTGAAAATGTAGCGAATTTATTGCTTGATATCACTCAAGAAATAAAAGAGTTAGATGATTTGAATTGTCAGATAGCGAGCGCGGCCGAGCAGCAAAATTTAGCCGCAGATGAAATTAATGTTAACGTGACCAATATTAGTGATGTTGCTGAAAAATCAAGTAAAGATGCCATTAGAGGCAAGCAAATAAGCGAGCATTTATTAGCACTTGCTTATCAGCTGAATGAACAGGTTCGCCAATTTAAATTATAAACCCAAAAAAGGCATAAAAAAAAGCCCCTTACTGGGGCTAGTTTGCTAATTTGTAACAACGAACTGGTTAATAATAAGAGTCGGCTTGGTTATGAATTTGTGGATCTTCCATTAAATCCTCAAATTCAACTTCGAAACTATTATTGTTTGCTACGTCTGACAAATATACCGTTTTGGTTGAACCATCGATCCAAGTTACTGTGCCACATCCTTTTTTACTACCGCACATCATACCAATATGAATGTCTTGAAATTCCATCGTGCCTCCTCGTTAGTTGCTTCTTTATCTAAATCACAAAGGTGCATTTTCTTAGGCTCTTGATTGTTATTTTAGTTCAAAAAATAAACCGAAAATGTACTTTTTATACCGATCTGATCACTATTTTACGCCCACAACGAGCGATAAATAACGTTATCAGAACCGTATTTCTTTGCGCTGAATTATTCAGTATAGATTAATATCTACTCAGATCTAGCAAAAATTAAGGATAAAAAGCACAACCAAGGGTTGCTTTTCTGCAAGCGCCCGTCACTGCTGGGATATTGCTAAAGAACTTTTTGTTATAAGCGAAGGCCAACCAAGCAAAGGCCATTGCTTCTAAACTATCAGTATCAATATCATTATGATTAGTAAGAAGAATTTCGTAGTTTTTTAGCTGTTGAATTAATTGGTTTTTTAAATGAAAATTGTGAACACCACCACCACATAAGTAGATTTTTCCATGTTTGCTTAATTTCTTAACTTCATTGGCAATGGTTTGTGCTGTGAGTGACGATAACGTTGCTTGAATATCGGCATTCGTCAATTTAAGCTCAATAATGTTTGGCAATGCTAAATATTTTTGTAACCAAGCTAAATTAAAATACTCACGACCAGTACTTTTAGGTGCAGGCAATTTAAAATAAAGATCCGTTAATAATTGTGTTAATAACATCGTATTTTTTTTACCGCTAGCGGCCCAATGACCATTTTCATCAAAGCGAGGCTGGTTTTTATTGTTATTGTTATTGTTATGACAGTAAAACCAGTCATCGAGCAGTGCATTGCCAGGACCGGTGTCATAACCCAGTAGGGTTGACGCTGGTATCGTTGATTGCTGTGTGGCTGGCAAAAAGGTGATATTAGCGATACCACCGATATTGATCACAAAAACATTTTCTGATGCTTGTGCAAACATTGCTTGATGAAAAACAGGTACTAATGGCGCCCCTTGACCGCCTAGCGCCATGTCTTTTCGTCTGAATTGGCCGATCACTTTAATATTAGTTAATGTCGCTAAGGTTTGGTTACAGCCTATTTGTAAGGTAAAAGGAAAAGCAGGTAGTGTTGTTGACAATTTAGGACGATGGCGAATAGTTTGCCCGTGGTTGCCTATAGCGCTTATATCACTAGCAGTTAGTTTTTGCTGTTTTAAAAAGCAAATGATCGCTGTTGCAAATTGTTGTGCTAATTCAATATCTAAGCTAAAGGCACGATCAATTTCATTATCACTTGGCGTATAGAGATCTATAATTTTTTTGTGAGTTGTTTGTGTATAGGCTTGATAAAAACTGGCGAGTAGGCGTGGCGTTGACTCACTAAAATCGACTAGCGCCAGATCAATACCATCGGCACTGGTGCCTGACATTAAACCAATATAAAGATTTTTAGTGTTCATTTTTGCATAGCAAGTAAAGTACGTTTTGATCCCGTTAATTCTTTTAAACGTTGTGTAGCAATGTGTTCAAATTCAGTACGGTATTTTTTATCGATAGGTTTTGCATCAGGCAATTTTACCGTGCGTGGGTTACGGTGAACGCCATTAACTAAAAATTCATAATGTAAGTGGGGTGCTTCGGCTAAACCTGTCATGCCAACATAACCGATTACTTGGCCTTGTTTCACACGTTGCCCTTTTTTTACCGCGCGTTTAGAAAAGTGTAAATATTTAGTGACTATACCGTCACCGTGTTGAATAAAAACATAATTGCCGTTGTACTTATTGTAAGTAGCTCGAATGACGCGTCCATTGCCCGCAGCAACAACGGGGGTGCCGCGATTGGCGCGATAATCGGTGCCATTGTGCGCTTTCCAACGCTTTTGAATAGGATGAAAACGACGTTTATTAAAGTTTGAACTAATATATCTAAAGTTAACGGGAGCACGTAAAAAGGCTTTACGCATACTTTTGCCATCGGGAGTGTAATAGTTACCATCATTAAAAAGGATCGCTTGAAAGACTTCTCCTTGGTTAATAAATTCGGCGGCTAAAATTTTTCCTTGGCTGATAAAGTCGCCATCAATATAACGGTTTTCATAAACAACATTAAAGGTGTCACCTTGTCTTAAATCTAAAGCAAAATCGATATCCCAACCAAAAACATTGGCAAGATTAATTATTTGACCATCGTCCATGCCAGCAGAAATAGCCGCATTCCAAAAATTTGAAGTTATTTCACCTTGAGCATAAGCAATTCTAGTGGTAACTGTTTTTGTCTCAAGTTGAGCTTGGTAACTATTATTTACATAATCAATATGTAATATTTTGGTTTGTGATATGGGGTAAACTAAAGCCATAAGTTTACCTTTGGGACTACTGCCGATACGTAATGAATCGCCGACCATTAATTTTTTGAGTATTTTATTATGATCACCTTTAGCAGTACTAACATCATAAGTAGTTCTAGCATTAAAGCCCAAACGATTTAAGATTTTTGCGAGAGAATCACCATGACGAACTTTGATGGTTTGCCAATGCAATGCGGTACTTTTAAGTATTTTTTGTTCTACAGACAATGCTTGAATTGAATTTTGTTGCAGCGCAGGATTTTCAATGGACAAACTTAATGGATAACGTTTACCAATTTCTAAAATATTTTTTTCTAGGTCATATGGTGCACTTTGGCGGCTTGCACTGGCCTTTTCTGCAGGAAATAGCACTAATAGCAATAAGAAAAAGCTCACCGCGCACATTATAATTTTATGTTGTTTAGGTAAGTCTAAATACAAATTTTTAATCATTTTCAATTGATTAGGGGTCAAACTACGGCCTTATCTACGATGTATTTCGTTAATTTACTATTGAGACTATACCAAAAAATTTTAATAAGTGAAAAAATTAAAGTAGAATTCGCTCATTAAAATTAAAGTTATCGCCGAATGTGGAGTAAAAACGAATGACCGAAGTCAGCCAAGCGTTTGCTGAAATAAAACGTGGTGCCGAAGAAATCTTACTTGAAGATGAGTTACTGGAAAAGCTTAAAACAGGTAAACCACTAAAAATTAAAGCGGGATTTGACCCAACAGCGCCTGATTTACATTTAGGTCATACCGTATTAATTAATAAACTACGTCAGTTTCAACAGCTTGGTCATGAAGTAATATTTCTGATCGGTGACTTTACTGGGATGATTGGTGATCCCACCGGGAAAAATGTTACTCGTAAGCCGCTAACCAAAGCAGATGTGTTAGCGAATGCTGAAACTTATAAAGAGCAAGTGTTTAAAATTCTTGATCCCAGTAAAACAACGGTGGCGTTTAACTCAACATGGATGGAAAAATTAGGTTCGGCCGGTATGCTTAAACTAGCATCACGCCAAACGGTTGCACGGATGATGGAACGTGATGACTTTAAAAAGCGCTATGCTAATGGACAAGCGATCGCTATTCATGAATTTATGTACCCGCTGGTACAAGGTTGGGATTCGGTTGCCTTAGAAGCTGATGTTGAATTGGGCGGTACCGATCAAAAATTTAATTTGTTGATGGGGCGAGAATTACAAAAATCTGAAGGTCAACGCCCACAAACTGTCTTAATGATGCCTTTGCTTGAAGGTTTAGATGGTGTACAAAAAATGTCTAAATCATTAGGTAATTATATTGGTATTACTGATAGCCCAACAGAAATGTTTGGTAAGATCATGTCAATTTCTGATCAGTTGATGTGGCGCTATTATGAATTACTGAGTTTTAAACCGCTCGCAGAAATTGATGGTTATAAAGCAAATATGGCAGCAGGGGCTAATCCACGCGACATAAAAATTGATTTAGCAAAAGAGTTAATTGCGCGTTTTCATAACGATGATGCTGCACAAGCGGCACATCAAGAGTTTATTAATCGTTTTCAAAAAGGTGCAATGCCTGATGATATTCCAGAAAAAGTTATTTCGATCACCACAACTGAAATAGCCATTGCTAATCTATTAAAAAATGTAGGGTTAGTTGTGAGTACCTCTGAAGCGATGCGGATGATAAAACAAGGTGCGGTTAAAATTGATGGTGAGAAAGTTCCACATGCTAAAGTACAAATAGCCCTTGGTAGTGAAGCCATTTATCAAGTGGGTAAACGTAAATTTGCGAAGGTAAAAGTAACGGCTTAACTGTGAGCACAAACTTATCTGCTGTTTTAATAGAATAGCCGCTAAGTTGTTGTAATTTTCTTCAAGCTCGGTAGTCTAACCATATCGTTTTATTAGACTTTCTATTGGTGAGATTTTTTTGATGAAAATACCTCGATTTTTTTTAAGTTCGTTTTTGCTGTTTATACTTGCTGGATGTTCAAGCGGACCGCAAATCGCGTTGGCACATTATTTTCGTGCTTTTAATTTTGATAATGTTAAAAGCTATGCTATTTACGGGCGAGAATCTGATATTTTAAATGTACAGAACATTAATGACGTTACCAGAAATCAAATTGAATTAGTGATTGAACATGAATTAGATCAGCGTGGCTTAGCGTATCAAGAAAGTGATAATGCCGATCTTATGGTGAGTTATTTTTGGGTGGGTAGTCATGCGCAAGACTTAAATACTTACAATGTAGCGATCAATTATTGTGCCGCTTGCTTAAATATGACAGTCGATAAAAGTAAAAAAGTTAAAATTCTTGCGACTCATAATTATTTAATTATTGATTTAATTGATCCACAAGCGAAGCGTTCGGTATGGCGAAGTAGTTATCTTTTGGCGATGAAAGAAAAAGAAAATAGTCGTGATGCACAAGAAAAAATTCAGCAAGCTATTGCACAAATGTTTAAACAATACCCAAAATAAAAGACTATTATCTTGAAGCAGTTTATAATTTAATACCACGCTATTTAATGATAATTATTTGAATGACTATTTCTTTTCCTGATGATGATACTGGATGTGTATTAGCGGATATGCACGCGACAGGTGTTGATCTTCAACAAAAGCATGCCATTGTTTTTTTTCAATTATTTGAACAAGAACAACAAGCACGTGCGATGATCACCTATTTACACGAAAAATTTCCGCAGATGTTGGTAAGTATTCATGCTGATCAACAAACGGCTAATATTTGGGATGTTGATTGTACCGTAACTATGGTGCCAAGTTACGATGGTATTGTTGCTCAAGAAGCTGAATTTGAACATTTAGCGGCCAAATTTGACGGTTATAATGATGGCTGGGGGATTGCTGTTGAGTGATTGTTTGCTGAGCTTAGAAATAGCATTGGCAGATAATCCTGTCAGCAGTTGAGCGCGGATCTAGGATAATATTATCTGCCAATTTTTAATTGATATTATTTTTCTATCGGTAATTTTGCTGCATACCAACCGTTCATATCACCAGTTAAATGACGTAATTTGGTAAAACCATTTTCAGCTAAAATGCCTTTGGCAATACCGGCACGATGACCTGAGCGACAATAAACGACAACCGTATCATTTTTATGGGCGATCAATTTGTTCAAATTTTCTTTAATTTGGTTGTGACTTATGTTGATTGCTCCCGGTACATGCCCTTCAGCGTATTCTTCAGGGGTACGCACGTCGAGTAATACAATGCTAGTTTTGTTGGCAGATGCCATTATTTTTTGCAAGTCTTGTTGAGAAATGTCATCGTTGTTATGAGCAAAGGCGAAGCTGGTAAGCAAAGCACTAAGGAAAGTTACAAACGCGAATTTTTTAAACATAATTGGTTTCCATTTTTTTTGAAATATAGACAGGAAGTTTATATAAGTAAATGTTAATGTAGTGCCATAGTGAGTACTGCGGCTAAAATTGTCAAGGTTAGTGAAAAATAAAGTAGTTGATGAATAAATTTATTTGCGCGCACAATATCATTGTTTTGCGGTTGCTGACCTTGCTCGTTAAAACTGGTACGCCGTAGTTTTTCACCCTCGTAACTAGCAACGCCTGCTAATTTTATATTTAAGATAATTGCCAGTATCGCCATAACAATATTGTTATTGAATTGAAAACAATACTTTTTAAATATTGTTGCGTTTAGTGTAAAGTTATAAGTTAGGGTGCTGATCAGCATAAGTAAGCTAAAAACCCGCAACGGTAACCACTGTACAATTATCGTTAAATGGGCAATAAATTTACCAAAATATTGGAAGTTTGACTGTTTAGTATTCCAACAATAATGCATATCTATTATTAAACGTACCGTTAACGCCATCAAGGAACCAACGGATAAAAAATAAAACGCAATGACAAAATAATGTTGTAAATAGCGTAATAATTGCATTTCAATACTGGCTTTGGCGATACCCATTGTTGATAAGTTATCAACATCACGTAAAACCCAAGGTTTAAGTGTTTGCTTGGCTAGGTGGGTTTGCTTAGCGAGTAATGCTTGCTTGATATCCACTATGGTTTTAGATAAGCGAAAGTTACCCAGCGCCAAATAAAGTAATAATGCATGCCACATCCAAGGTAAGGCGATAAAATCTTCAAATAACCATAAGATAATTATGATCGGCAATAAGGTGATCAAGCTTGCTACAATTCCTGCAATATTTTGCTGTTGAGCACTATTTTGTGGCTTATTAACTTTTTTGGCGAGCAGCTGGTTATACCATGAAAAAAAACGTAGTGGCTCAGTTTGAATATAACGACTAAGCAAGGCTTTAATTAGTATTGTTGCCAATAATAATAAAACATTGAAGCTAAAATCGTTTAGTTGAGCAAATAGTTCATTCATTAGTTAAAACCATTATTTAAGCACTTCGCCTTGTAAGTTAGCCAGCATATTTTCTACTAATTGTGATGAATTAACCGAAGCCGTTTCAAGATACGTTTCAAATGAGCTTGGTGATTCTTTACCAGCGATATCAGAAAGCGAACGAATGATCACAAAGGGTATATTAAATTGATGACAAGTTTGAGCAATGGCGGCACCTTCCATTTCAACGGCGGCCATGTTCGGAAAATTAGCTCGGGCTTTGGCAATGTCATCTTCAGCGGTCATAAAAGTATCACCGGTGGTAATTAAACCGACTACAGTTTGAATATTTTTAGCAAGCGTTTTACTTAATTGTTTAATACCTAGTTTGGCGGCGGTTACTAAACTGGGATGTGGTAGATAAGCCGCGGGGTTACTCGGTAATTGGCCTATTTCATAACCAAACGCGGTAACATCAACATCGTGATAACGTACTTCGCTACTGATCACTATATCGCCCACTTTTAAGCTTTGCTCAAAACCGCCAGCAGAGCCGGTGTTAACCACATAATCAGGTTGAAATTTATCAATGAGTAAAACGGTTGCTAAAGCTGCTGCAACTTTGCCGATACCTGATTGTACAATGATCACTTCATTATCATTAAGTTGTCCTTGGTAAAAGTCAAAACCACCGTAAGTTAAT
>CAZVPC010000132.1:0-8085 GCA_964629005.1 uncultured Pseudoalteromonadaceae bacterium
GTTGAAGTACAATGGGATAATATTTCAGTTTTAGCTTTTTTTAATAGGTAAGAACCAAGGATATTAAGAGCAGAACAATTAAATTTATTTTCAACTTGAAATTATGTCAGCAGTTTGAGCACAAACGAAATTTATTTAATATATAGCTGTTCTATACCCATATAAAATTAAATGAATTTTAACCTAATAATGGACTTAATTAATTCAGGTATCTGATGCAAAAATTTAATTTACTAAAAACGTCCTTTTTAATACTGACCACTACCCTACTTCCTTTATCAGGTTTTACTCAAGAACTTGTCGTACCGAGTGTAAATATTGTCAGTGCAAAAATAATACCACTAGCTCCGGTATCATGGGTGTCAGGCACTATTGTCAGTCGAAATAATTCCAGTATTTCGGCTGAAATTGCTGGGCGGTTGATCAATTTGATCGCCATCGGCACAACAGTAAAAAAAGGAGATATTATTGCAACAATTGATGATACCAGTTGGCAAATACAGTTAAAAGAAGACCAAG
The DNA here is from genome assembly GCA_964629005.1 of uncultured Pseudoalteromonadaceae bacterium. Lineage (GTDB taxonomy): Bacteria > Pseudomonadota > Gammaproteobacteria > Enterobacterales > Alteromonadaceae. The sequence goes on from CAZVPC010000132.1 coordinate 520, forward strand.
CAAGCATCGTAAAAGCACAAGCTCAATTACAATTTTTACAAGCAGATCTAAAACGTAAAACAACCTTAGCGAAAGAAAATCTATCGTCTATTAATGATCTTGATCAAACCCGCTCACAACGAGACATTGCTAAAAGTGATCTAAACGTAGCGAAAGCCAAACGAGATCAAACATTGCAAAAAATAGCTTATAGCCAACTTAAAGCGCCATTTGACGGTTTAGTAACCCAACGCTTAAGTAATTTAGGTGAATATGTTAATACTGGCACTGCCATTATAAGATTAGTTGAAACAGCTAACCTTGAAGCCTCAATATTTGCCCCTATTACCGCTTATAAATATTTAGCACAACGAAAATCGGTGGCACTTGAATCGCCATTAGGTAGATCAAATGCGCCCATTAAAGCATTGATCCCCGTCGCCGACACTCGCTCTCATTTAATGGAAATTCGTTTAAACATGTCGCAAATTGATTGGCCAATAGGACTCAGCATTAAAGTTGCTATTGCTACCGGTGAAAAGAAAGCTGTATTAGCAGTTCCCCGTGATGCACTGGTTTTGCGTCGTGATGGGATCAGTATTTTTAAAGTCACCAGTGGAAATAAAGCCGAACAAATTTCAGTTCGTGTAGGTATTGGCGCAGGCGAATTAGTTGAAGTAATTGGCAATGTTAAAGCTGATGATAAAATTATTATTCGTGGTAGTGAACGCATCAAAACAGGACAAACCGTGCGAATTAAAAATAATAACCAAGATTTAATTTCGGGTAAATCATAATTAAGAAAAACTATGATACTAACTACTGCTTCACTTAAAAACCCCACCGCCGTCGTCGTTGCTATTTTACTAGCCGCATTGTTTGGTGCGATCAGCTTATTTAAATTACCTATTCAACTCACGCCAGATATAAGCCAACCAATGATCACTATTTCTACCAGTTGGCGTTCTGCCGCGCCCGAAGAAATTGAAGCCGAAATCATTGAGCGCCAAGAAGATGTATTAAAGGGATTACAAGGATTAATTTCACTTGAAACCACCTCTAGCCAAAGTAAAGGTGATATCACCTTACGTTACCACACTGGAGTTAATTTAGAACGTTCTTTAATTGATGTCATGAACGCGTTAAATCAAGTACCCAGTTATCCACCCGATGCCACCGAGCCGATTATTTCTGTTGGTGGTAATAATACTTTTACCGCCATTGCGTGGTTTGCCTTGAAACCGTTAGCCAATAATAAACGCGACATTGCTCAATACCAAGATTTTGTTGATGAAGTGATAAAAACAAGATTAGAGCGTGTTTCAGGAGTATCTAAAGTTAATGCTTTTGGTGGTTTATCGAGCGAATTACGTATTACTTTTAATCCTTACAAAGCCGCTGCACTAGGGCTTGATTTACCTAAAATTGCCAGTACGTTAGCAGACAATACTGACTCATCTGGCGGTTTTAATGAAATAGGCCGTCGTAAATATACCTTACGCTTTTCAGGAAAATATAGCCCTGAACAATTAGAAAACATGATCCTTGAATGGCGCAATGGTCAACCGGTATTACTAAAAGATATTGCTAAGGTTGAATTAAAATTTCAAGACAGAACCGGTATTTTAACCTTAGATGGCTCACCCGCAATTGCGATGAACGCACAAGCCGAACAAGGCGTTAACGTGATCAAGGTGATGAAGAACCTAAAACTCGCGATGAAAGAATTAAATGAAGGTGAGTTAAAACGTGAAGGTTTAGAGCTGATCCAAATGTACGATGAAACTATTTACATTGGTCGTTCAATGGCGTTGGTTAAAAACAACTTAATACTGGGAATACTACTGGCGATTAGTGTGTTGTGGTGGTTTTTACGTAAATTTAGAGCCACGTTAATTGTAGCAATTGCCATCCCTATTTCAATTATTATCACCTTAATTGTAATGTATGCTGCCGGTAGAACCCTCAATATAATTTCAATGGCGGGTCTTGCTTTCGCTGTCGGTATGGTTTTAGATGCCGCTATTGTGGTATTAGAAAATATTGTTCGTTTAAGAGAAAAAGGCGAAACACCTCACCAAGCTTCTTTTAACGGTGCGACTCAAGTTTGGGGCGCTTTATTAGCATCAACGGTGACTACGGTTGCCATTTTTTTACCTATTGCCTTTTTAGAGGACGTGTCAGGACAATTATTTGCTGATCTTGCCATCACCATTGCGGTAGCAATTATTGCCTCATTATTGATTGCCGTCACAGTATTACCCACCGCAGCACGAAAATTGTTAGCAAACGAACCAGAAAAAGATCCACACGAACATTGGTGGCAAAATATAACCAATACCATTATGAACATAACGGACAGCCCCAAAAAACGCTTTTCATGGGTGTTTGGCTTGATTTTTGTTTCAGTGATGGGGAGTTGGTTACTGTTTCCCAAATTAGACTATTTACCCAAAGGCAATCAAAACCAGTTTCAAGCCTTTATTTTACCCCCTCCAGGGCTTAGTTATCCCGCAGCTCGTGTTGAAATGAGTGATGAAATTAATCGTCGTTTAAAACCCTATTTAGATGGCAGTAAGCAGCCTGAGATCAAACATTCTTGGATGGGTTTTTTTGGTTCATTTGGTTTTATGGGCGGACGAGCAGAAAATGCCGATAATATTAAAGAGATTGTACAAATTTTAAATAACGATATTTTATCTGGTTTTCCTGACACCATCGCTTTTGCATCACAATCACAATTATTTCGTAATTTAGGTGGTGGGCGACGCATAGACATTGACATTCAAGGCAATAATGTTGATGAATTATTACACGCTGCCCGTATTGGTTTTGCCGCCATTAATAAAGCATTACCAGGCGCACAAGTTCAACCGACACCAGGCTTGACTTTAGCCGAACCAGAATTACGTATGGAACCCATTGAACGTCGCATTGCCGAAGCCGGTTGGAGTCGGCAACAAGTTTCAGCCATATCTAGAGCATTAGGTACGGGTTTATATGTTGGTGATTTTTTCAATGGTCAAAAGCGCCTTGATGTCTTTTTAAGAAGTACTGATTGGCAGTCACCAGAAGAACTTGCTGCTATCCCGTTGTTTACACCCCAAGCAGGTATTCAACAAGTTGGCGAATTAGTTAATATTGTTAGAACGGCAGGACCCAGTTCAATTCGTCGTATCAATAGAAAACGCACCATAACCTTACAAGTTACCCCTCCGGGAGATTTAAGTTTAGAAGACGCGATAAACATCATCAAAACACAAGCCGCACCTATTATTTTAGCAGCACTACCCGCTGAAGGTGGTATTGCTTATCGTGGTAGTGCTGAAGCTTTAACTGAAGCACTAACCAATATGAGTCAAAGTTTTGTGCTGGCATTGATCATTTTGTTTTTACTTATGGCCGCATTGTTTCGATCCTTTAAAGACAGCTTATTAGTGGTTTTAACGATCCCACTTGCTACCATTGGCGGCATAAGCTTATTACAAATTACTAATTTATTTATTTTTCAACCACTAGACTTATTAACGATGATAGGGTTTGTGATTTTATTAGGTTTAGTGGTGAATAATGCCATCTTATTAGTTTATCAAACTCGAATTGGCGAGGCTGAAGGCATGTCACGGCACGATGCTGTTCAACATGCGGTGCGTATTCGCTTACGTCCTATCTTAATGAGTACCTTAACCAGCTTATGTGGCATGTTACCGTTATTGATCATTCCTGGTGCGGGTGCTGAATTATATCGAGGCATCGCCGCCGTTATTGTTGGTGGTATGAGTGTTAGCACTATTTTCACCTTGATTTTTCTCCCTAGTTTGTTGCAATTTGGCAAACAGTCAACCCAATTAAAAGTAGAAAACGATAGTTAAACTATCCATTCAAGTTACTTCACTGTATTTTGAAGTAACTCGGTTACATTTTATTCAGTAAGAATTGAGTTTTACTGACCTTTTATTAATGCAGATCAAATCCTCTTTATGTTTTGTTTTCTAAAATTGCCCTACATTTTATTTATTTAAGTAACTAATGACTTCAATTATTGAATATATGACAAACAAACATCGCGAATGCGACGATGTTTTTTCTGCCGCAGAATCTGCCGTGGCCAAAAAAAATTGGACCGAAGCCACCGAGAAATGGCAATTGTTCGAACGCGAATTATCACTACATTTAGAAGCAGAAGAAACCATTCTTTTTCCCCAGTTTGAACAAGCTACCGGTATGAGCGAAGGTCCAACCCAAGTAATGAAAATGGAACATGAACAAATGCGTGCATTGCTTACTAGCCTTAACGAGTCATTAAGTGCTAAAGATAAGGATGCTTTTCTCGGGAATAGTGAAACCTTAATGGTTTTAATGCAGCAACATAATATGAAAGAAGAAATGATGCTTTATCCAATGTCAGAGCAACATTTGCCTGATATGGAACAAGTCAGCAATGCCCTACAAGAACATTGTCACCATTAACGATCTCCATTTTTAAGCTCTGCTCAATGTTGATTAACTGATGAAAGCCATAAGATTAAATGTTAGTGAATTAGAAGCACCACAACCTATGGTTGAAATATTAACAGCCTTGGCAAGCTTGCCATGCGCGCATTATTTAGAAGTGACCCATCGAAAAGAGCCTTACCCATTATTTCCTAAATTAACCGCCAACGGTTGGTGTTATCAATGTGATGAAATTACGACAGAAGAATTTCATATTTATATTTTTAGAGCAAGCGATGAAAAAAAATTTAGACGCTTAAATAAGTATTAGCCATGAATTTATCTAATTTATCTTTTGCAGGTTTACCCCCTATCGACGTACCCTTTAGGTATTTTATCGTTGCTCCTGTTTTTGTCATCGCCATGGCTATTTTAGTGTTGTTTTATGGTGAAGAATTATGGACAGATCGGTGGGAAAGTTCAATATTAGCATTAACCCATGGTTTTACCTTAGGTTTTATTGCTAGCATTATGATGGGCGCCTTGTTTCAATTACTGCCAGTTGTCGGCGGCATTAGTTTTGCGAAACCAAGGTTAATTGCCACCATTTGTCACTCGCTGCATACACTGGGAACGATATCATTAATCGTCGGGTTTTTATCTAACAATACTACTTTTCAAGTTATTGCTGTTATATTTTTAGGCGTTGGCTTTATTATATATCTCAGTTGTATCATACGTCTATTGCTCAAAAATTCACTCAAAAATGAAACATTGCACGGCATCAAGTTAGCAATATTAGCCTTGATCGCCACGATCACACTGGGCACTTTAATACAAAGCAAAATAATCGGTTTTGAATTTATCAATTGGGATAAATCATTGATCAATCTACATGCCACATGGGGCTTAGCTGGTTGGGTAGGGTTATTGATCATTGCCATTAGCTTTCAAATAATCCCCATGTTTCACGTCGCCCCTAATTTTCCTAAAATAGTTAAAAAATATCTGCTCAAAGGCATATTAATTTGCTTATTAGCACTGAGCGCGGTAAGACATTATCACTATGCCAATCAATTTATTTTATTAATTATTCTATTGTTAAACTGTTTGTTTGCTGTTTCATTACTACTTACCCTTAATAAACGTAAACGCAAAGTCCCTGACACCACCGTTTCTTATTGGCAGTTAGCCGCAACCAGCATGCTAATTATTACTCTTGTTTATAGTATCCCCAATGAATTCTTCCCAGAAATCATCCAGAAAAAATTAACCTTGTTACTATCAGCCAGTTTTATTTTTTTCTATGTTGTTTCAATATTACAAGGTATGTTATTAAAAATATTGCCTTTTTTAAGCTTTACCCATTTACAACAACGTTGTTTGATTAATTTTAGCGCACTACAAGTATTACCCAATATGCATGACTTACTCAATAAAAAGCAGGGAAAAACTCTTTTTATTATGCATTTGATCACTGGTTTTAGCTTATTAGTAACCATCGTCCAACCAAAATTTTATTGGCTGTTTGGCACGCTATTGTTAGTTGAGTTTAGCTGGTTACTCTTTTTAATTAGCAAAACTTTACGTAAGTACTACTTGAGCAATCAGGCCATCAGCCAAATTTTATTAGCAAAAAAATAACCAAGCGCTCAAATTATTGCTAATTTAAACGTTTGGTTACTAAGATAATAACTATTTAAAAGCTATTTAAAAGCTATTTGCCTACTTGAAAATTAGTGCGCATGTGTTGATCAATGGCTTGTAAAACATCATTGCGACAGATAGTGCCTAACAAATTACCATCGTCATCAACAACGGGATACACTTTAGGTTTATTTTTTAGCATCGATTGTGCAAGTTCAATAATGCTATCATAAGGTCTTACCGATAAGACTTCCTTGCGCATTAAATCGCCTACGTCAGCCGATTGTTCATTGTAATAAATAGACTCCAACATTTTTGCTAACACGTCACTTTCAGATAAAAAGCCGATCAAATGATAATTTTCATCAATGACTGGACCACCGATCTGTTTTGTTTTTAAAAAACGTAATGACGCCTCTTCTACCACCATATCTTTTGTAAAGGTAACTGGGTAATGGTTCATGTATTCTTTTATTTGTAATGATTCCATCGATTTTCCCTATATTTAAAAGTTAAAAATACTCGCTTTTCTTTTAGCACACTTTAACTGTAGACGCTAATTACTAATAATTCATGGTGTTATACAAATTATTCGCAAATATTTTCACTTCAGGGTAAAAGCGAATCTAATCACTAGTTGGCATTTCTAAATAAAAAGCATTTAATTTATTACCATCTAAATCACGAAAATAACCCGCATAAAAACCAGAAAGTTCGCCACGAGGTCCTGGCTTACCTTCATCCGTCGCACCAAGTTCCATCGCTTTTTGATAAAAGGCATCCACTTTCTCTTTTGAATCCATCGCTAAAGCGATCATAGTGCCATTGCCCGCAGTTGCTGGTTGTTCATTAAATGGCTTAGTTACCGAAACGCCCGCTTGATCAGGCCCTGTTGTCCACGCAACAAAACGTTCCGTTTCATAAAACCGCCCTGCGCCTATGCTGGCAAAGAGTTGATCATAAAAAGTAACTGCTTTTTCTAAATCATTGGTGCCTAAAGTGACATAGCCAATCATAATAATATCCTCATTTGTTTTAATGGGCTCTGTTGCCATTTATGATTCTCTTATTTTAAATATATAGATTTTAAAATCTTGTATAGGAGGATCTTCCCCAAAAAAGCGCGCAGTTGAAACCACGCCAACAAGGTAGAGTCATTAACAACAGCTAAGTGCAACAGAGCATTTTTAATCACATAACATTAACGTTTTTTCGTCTTAAATAAAGTTAGCATACTTTTGTCAAAATCATCGCTTGAAATTGTTAGATTTAGTGTATCGGTTTGTTTTTGTAATTGCTCAATATCTTTAGTTATGGTCGATAACGTTAAAGTGTTATCGTCAAGTAAATACAATTTTTTTGATGCGTTGTAGTAATAATGAAGGATAATCAACGCATTAACATCATTGTCTTGAGCCTTATTTTTAATAATGCGTAAGCGACGATAAATTAAATTTAACAAATAAGAATAGGTGTCGCGCAGCCGACACCTTATTCGGGTGTTGG
>CAZVPC010000133.1:0-8075 GCA_964629005.1 uncultured Pseudoalteromonadaceae bacterium
TATCGCACTTGCCATTTCATTGTCTTTAACGAGTTCTTTTCTTGCAGCAAAAGCAGTTCCAACGATTGAAACCAAAGTAGAGCTTCCTGTTCTACACGCACAGAGTCAACATAAAATAGCGAGTAAACGTATTGTCGCGCAGTTCACTCGTTCTCACTATAAACAGATCAAAATAAATGATCAGCTTTCTGAAAAAATTTATAAGCGCTTTATTAAACAACTTGATTTTTCTCGGAATATATTTTTAGCGAGTGATATTCAAGGTTTTGATCAGTATCGTGATGAATTTGATACTGTTATTGTCCGTGGCCAACTTCAAATTCCCTATGATATATATAATTTGAATATGCAACGTCGCTTAGAACGTTTTCAATATGCCATTTCTTTGTTAACAAAGCCGTTTGATTTTACTACTGATGAGGTTTATACCTTTGATCGTGAAAAAGCGGCGTGGCCAACAAGTACCGCAGAATTAAACGAACTTTGGCGATTGAAAGTAAAATATGATGTTTTAAATTTAACCTTAGCAGGTAAAAAATGGCCTAAAATTCAAGAGATATTAGGCAAACGTTATCGATATGCAATAAAACGATTAACACAAGGTGAAAGTGAAGACGTTTTTCAGTTAGTGATGAATAGTTTTGCTCATGTTGTTGAACCGCATACCTCTTATTTATCGCCTCGAAATGCGGAACGCTTTCAAATGGAAATGAATCTTTCTTTAGAAGGTATTGGAGCCGTACTTAGAGCGGAAGATGATTACACCACAATTATGAGTGTTGTTTCTGGTGGTCCAGCGGATAAGTCTAAAGAATTAAAACCTAATGATCGTATTGTTGGTGTTTCTCAAAATGATGAAGAATTTGTCGATGTGATCGGCTGGCGTTTAGACGATGTAGTCGATTTGATCAAAGGTCCTAAAGGCACCAAAGTGCGCTTACAGGTTTTGCCTAGTGAATCAGATGATGATGCTAGTATTAAAATTGTTTCAATTATTCGTGATAAAATTAAACTGGAAGATCGTGCCGCAAAGTCTAAAGTTTACTATCAAAAGTCTGGTGATAAAAATAGTCGCAAGCTAGGTGTTATTACGATCCCGAGCTTTTATAATAATTTGTCAGTTGATGTAAAAAAAGAAATTGCTAAATTATTAAAAGATGATGTTGAAGGTATCATTGTTGATTTACGTGGTAATGGTGGTGGTTCATTGAATGAGGCAACATTACTGACGGGCTTATTTATTGATCAAGGGCCGGTGGTACAAATTCGTGATGGTGCGAACCGTATTGCTGTTAATAGTGACCGTGATGGTATTACTTATTATGATGGACCTTTAACGGTAATAGTTGATCGTTATAGTGCGTCAGCTTCTGAAATTTTTTCTGCCGCAATTCAAGATTATGGTCGGGGTATTATTATTGGCGAGCATACTTTTGGTAAAGGTACCGTGCAGCAGCATCGCCCTTTAGCTCGTATTTATGATCTTTTTGAACATCCGCTCGGTAGTATTCAATATACCATTGCAAAATTTTATCGTATTGATGGCGGGAGTACTCAACATCGTGGTGTTTTACCTGATATTGCTTTTCCTACCGCGATTGATCCCAAGGATTGGGGTGAAAGCAAGCAAGAAAATGCTTTACCGTGGGACCATATTCGCAAAGCAAAATACCATAAACTGAGTGATTTAGGCGCTGATATTAGTTATCTTGATTCTTTGCATCAGCAACGCATTAAAGATAACCGAGAGTTCAATTATTTACTTGACGATATTAAAATTTATAAAAAAGAAAAAGATGATAAAACTGTGTCATTAAATCTTAAAGTTCGCAAGATAAAAAGAGAAGAAAACAAAGCAAAACGTTTAAAAAGAGCGAACGAGCGCTTACATGCTATGGGTAAAGAAAAAGTGACCTCGGTTGATGATTTACCGAAAGAACTTGATGATCTAGATCCGTTTTTAGATGAAACGGCAAATATTACTTATGACTTGGTTTCGTTAGGAAGGGCTTCGTTAGGAAAATATGCTAAGAAGTAGTAAATAAAAGTAAATTTTTCAAGTGAGCCGTCGATTAGGCGGCTTTTCTGTTCGTAAGCGGAGCTAACGATTCACATCTATTTGATCACATGGATGAGAACAGACGACAATATTTTATTGTGCTAAAGTACTAATGTTTTCGTAATAAAACTAATAAATAAAACTAATAAATATAATTAAAAAAGGTTTAAAAATAATATGTCTGAAAAGTCTAAATTAAAAGCGCCTAGTTTTATCGATGCTACTATTCCTGTTGTTGCCTTGGTGATCATGTTAGCCACAAGTGTTATTTATTTTGGTGATAACTCTTCTTATGGGCCAAACCAAATTGCCTTATTATTAAGTATGGGTATTGCCGTTATTATCGGTTTTAAGAATGGTTCTACTTGGGCTGCGATGGAAAAGGCCATTGTCAATGGAATTTCTTTATCCTTGGGTGCAGTTTTAATTTTAATGGCAGTTGGCTCGTTAATTGGCACATGGTTATTATCAGGTACTGTGCCAACAATGATTTATTATGGTTTACAAATACTTGATCCACAATGGTTTTATGCAGCAGCATGCGTTATTTGCGGTATTGTAGCCATGGGTATTGGTAGTTCGTGGACAACGGCGGCTACCATAGGGGTTGCCTTGATTGGTATTGCCAATGGTTTAGAATTATCGTTACCTATTACGGCTGGCGCAATTATTTCTGGTGCTTATTTTGGTGATAAAATATCACCGTTATCAGAAACGACAAATCTCGCACCCGCCGTTGCCGGAAGTGAGCTGTTTGATCATATTCGCAATATGATGTGGACAACTTTGCCGTCAATTTCAACGGCGTTAATTTTATTTCTTATTCTTGGTTTTAAAGAGACTGTGCCGGAGTCGAATAATGCTATTGATATTTTGAGCAGCCAGCTTGAGCAGCAATTTAATATAGGTTTAGTTAATTTAGTACCTTTGTTGGTGCTACTCGTTTTGGCGATGAAGAAAATGCCGGCGTTTCCTGCTGTTGCTATTGGTGCAATTATGGGGGGAGTTTGGGCGGTTTTATTTCAATCAGAGCTTATTATGCGTCTTGCAGCAGAGGGAACTGATGTATTTTCCGCCAATTTAATTGTCGTTTGGACGGCTTTTTTTGATGGTGTCGCCATTAAAACAGGTAATCCAGAACTTAATAAATTACTCAGTGGCGGCGGTATGTCTAGCATGTTGAACACTATTTGGTTAATTATGTGTGCCTTAAGTTTTGGGGCGGTGTTAGAACATTTAGGAATGTTAAGAAAATTTGTTCATGCCATTTTAGCCTCAGCTGAATCAACCGGTAGTTTAATTGCCAGTACTGTTGTTACCTGTATTGCCACTAATATTATTGCAGCGGATCAATACATGGCAATTGTGATGCCGGGCAGAATGTACAAAGAAGAGTACGAAAGTCGTGGTTTACACCCAGTTGCCTTGAGTCGAACTTTAGAGGATTCTGGCACCATTACTTCGCCTTTGATCCCATGGAATACTTGTGGTGCTTATATGTATAGTGTATTGCTGGTGAATCCACTGGATTATATCTTTTATTGTTTCTTTAATTTGATTAATCCTGTGTTAGCTATTGTCTATGGCTATTTAGGTTTTAAAATTAGAAAATTAGTTGTTAAAGAGTAGCTATTTAATTTGAATATAATTAGCCTGTTTATTCAGGCTTTTTTATAGCTTTTCATTAAAAAATTTATTTATAGATAGGTTTTATCATGACAGATTTTACACCACGTTATCTTGCTGATTATCAAACACCAGCGTTTAAAATTGAGACAGTAAATTTAACCATTGAATTAGATGATCATCAAACTAAGGTTGTTAGTCAATTATCCATACAGCGACTGGATGAAAGTTGTGATGAATTATTGTTAGATGGTGAACAATTAACCTTAAAATCACTTTGTTTTAATGAGCAACCTTTAACATCAGCGCATTATCAAGCAAGTGATAGTCATTTGCAGATTTCTTTAGAAAATTTACCAGCCGATTGTGCTGAGTTTACTTTAACGATAGAAACTGAAATTAATCCAACAACAAACACCGCGTTAGAGGGGTTATTTAAATCAGGCAACGCCTTTTGTACACAATGTGAAGCGGAAGGTTTCCGTCGCATTAGTTATTATTTAGACAGACCCGATGTAATGGCAGTATTCACCACGAAAGTGATTGCTGATAAAACTTTGTATCCTTATTTATTATCTAACGGTAATAATATTGAGTGTGGTGAACTCAATAAGGGCAAACATTTTGTTGTGTGGCATGATCCTTATCCAAAACCTTGTTATTTATTTGCTTTGGTAGCAGGTGATTTTGATGTGCTACGTGATAGTTTTACTCGTAAATCAGGCAATGAAGTTGCGTTAGAAATTTTCGTCGATCAAGGCAATTTAGCCAAAGCTAAGCACGCAATGGCTTCGTTAAAAGCGTCTATGGCTTGGGATGAAAGAACCTTTGATCTTGAATATGATCTTGATATTTATATGATCGTTGCGGTTGATTTTTTTAATATGGGCGCGATGGAAAATAAAGGTTTAAATGTTTTTAATAGTAAGTTTGTTTTAGCCGATAGTGAAACGGCCACGGACACTGATTATTTTAATGTTGAAGCGGTGATCGCCCATGAATATTTTCATAACTGGACAGGAAACCGAGTTACTTGTCGTGATTGGTTTCAACTCAGTTTAAAAGAAGGGTTAACCGTTTTTCGCGATCAACAATTTAGCGCCGATATGAATTCAGCCGCAGTAACGAGAATTCAGAATGTGCGTTTATTACGTTCCCAACAGTTTGCTGAAGATGCCGGCCCGATGGCTCATCCGATCAGACCTGAAAAAGTGATAGAAATGAATAATTTTTATACTTTAACGGTTTATGAAAAAGGGGCAGAAGTTATTCGCATGATCCATACCTTGCTTGGTCAAGAAAAATTTAAAGCCGGTATGTCTCTTTATTTTAAGCGTTTTGATGGCATGGCGGTAACCTGTGATGATTTTGTTGATGCGATGGCCGATGCAGCAGAAATAGATTTGAGTTTATTTAAACATTGGTACAGCCAATCGGGTACTCCTGTTGTTAATGTAAAAGAAGCTTATCAAGCAGACAATAATCGATTTACGTTAACTTTAAGCCAAGATGAATCTCAACATCGCTCCTTATCGTCGTCAAAAACGTTACATATTCCGGTAAAAATTGAATTAATCAATCCCGAGACCTTGGTAAGCACAACACACTTGTTGGTGTTAACGCAACCGAGTCAAACATGGTCGTTTGATCACTTTACGCAAGCACCTATTGTTGCGCTGTTGGGAAATTTTTCAGCACCAGTTAAAGTATTGTATCAGCAAAGTGATGATGCGCTAGAAATGCTCATGGTTCACGCCCAAGATGATTTTTGTCGTTGGGATGCAGGACAGCAATTATTGATCCGTTATATTAAGGCGTTAGTCAACTCACCTGAACAAGTATTGCCATCGCGTTTAATTACTGATTTTGCTCGAATATTAACCTCGGATGCTGATAAAGCCTTGATTGCCGAGCAGTTGATTTTACCGAATTTTGATGAATTGGTGGCAATGATCACAGAAGTTGATCCGCTTGTTTTAATTAATGCGATAGATAAATTGAAAAAGTTCTTAGCTATAGGATTAAAAGAGCAATGGTTAACAACCTACCATGCTTGTGCTCAGGCACAATATCAAAATGATAAAACATCGGTTGCTAAACGAACCTTAAAAAATGTGTGTTTGTCTTACCTTGCTTTAATACCTGAGAAAAATAAGCTTGTTCATGAGCAATTTGATGTTGCTGATAATATGACCGATTGTCTTGCTGCCTTAAAAATTAGCGCGCAAAATAATCTTGAAGATTTTCCGAAGCAGATGAATACTTTTGCAACGGCTTGGCATAATACACCGTTAGTTATGGATAAATGGTTTATGCTTAATGGTATTCAAAACAGTGCAAATATTTTTACTCAGTTAACCCAGTTATTGAAAAACCCCCTATTTAGTTTGAAAAATCCAAATAGAGCGAGATCCTTAATAGGAGCGTTTACTCAGCAAAATCCGAGATATTTTCATTGTCTTAGTGGTCGTGGTTATCAATTTTTAAGAGCGCAAATCGCTTTACTTAACGACATTAATCCTCAGGTTGCATCACGGTTAATAACCCCTTTGATCGGTTTTAAAAGTTTTGATAAAAAACGTCAACAATTAATGAGAACAGAGCTTGAAATACTTAATGAACTCCCTCATTTATCAAAAGATATTCAGGAAAAATTAAACGCCGCTTTAAAGTGATTATTTAGATGACGACAGAATAATGCAAACAAAACAATTTTTTTTCTCTCTTAATATGGCATATGCTGAATTCCTACCCTATTATCAAGGACAGATCAGCGCTATTGTCGTGACAACATTGCAAGGTGTTCGTGTTCAATTTCCAGCAATGCATTTAAGGAAGTTTGTCACATCGGCTGGAATATGTGGTTATTTTTGCCTACAGACAAAAAATAATAAATTTTTTTCTTTAGCAAAATTACGATAATTGGAGTATTTGCTTTAAACAGTGGTCAGACCATCGTAACGGTAAAAATGCTTTGCTATTCTATTTAAAGAGCTGTTAATTCATTCACTTAGTGAGAAAAAGTTTGGTGGCTAAAAAACTGTTTTAAACATCCGTTTAAAACAGATGGTCATTTTAGCGTTTAACTATCGTGCAACTCATTTAAATACAGCACCTTAACCAACGCTATAAAGCCTTGCCTCGATGTTCAAATGATGCAATTATTGTTTCATCCCACTTCATTTATAAAGAAGAATAAGGGAAGGAAGGTAAAAAGTATCTATTTAGCTTAAGAGTGAATGCATAAATTGGTACGACAAAAACAACAATGAAAAACAGTCTATTGCGGGTCTGGGGAGAGAATGAATGAAACAAAGCCCTCACTATAAATTTAATAAAAAGCCACTTGTCATTGGCATAGCAGCGGCAATGATGTCTTTAGCTGTAACCAATGCTAATGCGGTTAAGTTTCAATTAGGTAATTTCGATATTAGTTTTGACTCCACTTTTTCTTTAGGAACAAGTATTCGAACTCAAAATCGTGATTGGGGTACCTTAATTAGTAAATCAAATAATATTAACAATGGTTTTGATTTTAGTAATTATCATGCAGCACTAAATGCTAATCCGAATAGTAAAGTTATTTGGCAAGGTGAAGGTGGTTATTCAAATAATGTTGATAACGGTGATTTGAACTATGATGCCGGCCGATCTTTTTCTACACTTTTTAAAGGGTTGCATGAATTAGATATTCGAAATGGCAATATTGGTTTGTTTGTTCGTGGCATGTATTATTATGATTTTGAAACGATGGATAAAAACCGTCCTTGGACTAATCCAGTGTCAGGTCAACAAAGCAGTCCTTGTCGTGATAGTGAAGCGAGATCTTTAGCGTGTCAGGATGTGCGCTTGTTAGATGCCTTTGTTTATGGTGATTTTGAGGTGGCAGGTATGCCATTGTCTGTTCGTGTGGGTGATCAAGTGATCAACTGGGGTGAAAGTACCTTTATTGCTCATGGTATCAGTGAGCTTAATCCTGTTGATGTTGCACGCTTAAAAGCACCGGGTGCTGAACTTAAAGAAGCTTTTATACCTTATGGTGCTGTTTGGGCTTCATTAGGGGTTACTGAGAACTTTAATATAGAAGCATTTTATCAATATCGTTGGGAACAAACATTACTACCAGTACCTGGAAGTTATTTTTCTACTAATGATTTTGCGGGTGAAGGTGGTCAATATAATAATGTGTCATTAGGATTTAGTGGTGGTCCTGATATAGATGCAACGTCTTTATTGGCAGGCTTGAATGAAGTAGGCGATATGATGCGTTCTGGCGATCCAGCTTTGCAAGCGGCTGCGGCGGCAATGTACTTGGCTTATCCAACTAAAGTCACTTTGCGTGCTCCGGGCGATTATGCCGAAATACAACCTAAAGACGGTGGCCAATATG
>CAZVPC010000134.1:0-8017 GCA_964629005.1 uncultured Pseudoalteromonadaceae bacterium
CGTTTGTCTTTCCCGGACAAGGTTCGCAAACTGTCGGTATGCTTGCCGATTTTAGCGATAATGACGTTGTTCAACAAACATTTTCTCAAGCGTCAACAGCCTTAGGTTATGATCTTTGGCACTTGATCACTCAAGGGCCAGCAGAAAAATTAAATCAAACCAACTACACCCAACCAGCGTTATTAACCGCGAGCGTGGCTTTGTATCGTTTATGGCTTTCCCAAAGTAACATAAAACCAGCAATATTAGCGGGACATAGTTTGGGTGAATATTCAGCGTTAGTCTGTGCAGAAGTATTCAGTTTAGAGCAAGCGGTTACTTTAGTTGAAAAGCGTGGTGAATTTATGCAAGCCTCAGTGCCAGCCGGTGTTGGAGCTATGGCTGCCGTAATAGGTTTAGCAGATCAAACTATAATAGACGCTTGCGCGCAAGCGGCTGAGCACGAGGTTGTGAGTGCGGTAAACTTTAATTCGCCGGGGCAAGTCGTTATTGCGGGTAATAAAGCAGCGGTAGCACGGGCTGGTGTGTTATGTAAAGATGCCGGCGCTAAACGGGTGTTGCCTTTACCCGTTAGTGTACCTTCTCATTGTGCATTGATGAATGGTGCCGCAGATAAATTGGCGGAGCAATTCAAACTTATTGATTTTAAGCAACCGTCAATTGCAGTGGTGAATAATGTTGATGTTGCAATAGAGACTGACGTTGCCATGATACAACAAGCTTTAGTGAAGCAACTTTATAGTCCGGTGCGCTGGACGGAAACGATCAATAAGTTGGCGATACATGGTGCTGATACTATCTTTGAAATTGGTGCAGGAAAAGTTTTGCAGGGGTTAATGAAGCGTATTGATAGATCGATACATTGTTTATCCCTAAACGATAAAACGTCATTAACTAAAGCATTAGAACTAGTTAACTAATTAATAAATAAAAAGGAAAAAGCATGTTTTCTTTAGAAGGTAAAGTTGCTCTAGTGACAGGGGCAAGTCGAGGTATTGGCAAAGCAATCGCGAAGCAACTAAAAACCTTAGGGGCAACCGTTATTGGTACAGCAACATCACCTCATGGTGCAGATAATATTTGTGAATACTTAGGTGCAAATAATGGTTTAGTGCTAAACGTTACCGATAATGACTCGATTAAAACATTATTTGAAAAGATAAAAACTAATCATGGCGGTGTTGATATTCTCGTTAATAATGCGGGTATTACTCGTGATAATTTAATGATGCGCATGAAAGATGAGGAATGGGATGATATTATTAATACCAATTTATCATCAGTCTTTCGGCTTTCTAAAGCAGTATTGCGACCTATGATGAAAGCACGCAATGGGCGGATCATTAATATTGGCTCAGTCGTAGGGACTATGGGTAATGCAGGTCAGGTTAATTATGCAACGGCTAAAGC
This sequence comes from uncultured Pseudoalteromonadaceae bacterium, assembly GCA_964629005.1. Taxonomy (GTDB): domain Bacteria; phylum Pseudomonadota; class Gammaproteobacteria; order Enterobacterales; family Alteromonadaceae. The sequence goes on from CAZVPC010000134.1 coordinate 1,411, forward strand.
GGGATTGTTAGGTTTTACTAAATCATTAGCACGTGAGGTTGCTTCACGAGGTATTACCGTTAACACCGTATCTCCTGGTTTTATTGATACCGATATGACCCAAACCTTAACAGATGAACAAAAAGAAGGTATTTTTTCACAAGTGCCCGCAAACCGTTTAGGTAAACCTGAAGAAATTGCTCATGCAGTGGCATTTTTAGCCTCTGATGCAGCCGCCTATATCACTGGTGAGACTCTGCATGTGAACGGTGGTATGTATATGGTATAAACAGTATTATTGCAATTGCAGTTTTTTTCATCGTAGTGCTGCAATTACAATTATTTTGTTTTTTTTAGTCGTTAGTTTTATATGCATAAAACTTGCATTAAAGTTAAAAATAAGTCTAAATATTTAATTGTTAACAGGTTAGACCAGCACAAAAAGAGCAATTAGTTACTTGCAAGCTTGGCTGTTGACGAATAAACTACACGCAATTTGAAAAATTGCATTTTCTATGAAAGGAAAAAAAATGAGTAACATTGAAGAACGCGTTAGAAAAATTATTGTTGAGCAGTTAGGTGTTAGTGAAGAAGAAGCAAAAAATGAAGCCTCTTTTGTTGATGACTTAGGTGCAGATTCTTTAGACACAGTAGAATTAGTGATGGCTTTAGAAGAAGAATTTGATACTGAAATTCCTGACGAAGAAGCTGAAAAAATCACTACAGTTCAATCAGCAATCGATTACGTTACTGCTAACCAGTAATTGATGACGTAATTAGAAATGCGATTAATTATTTAATAATTGATGCTTTGTTGTAATAATTATTAAGTAAACTCTATTTTAATAGAGTGATCCTATGTATTTATCAGGCGGTTTATTCCGCCTGATTTGTTTTAAATCCCGCAACTGTTGAAATAAATCTGATGATTTTATTTCTGCAATCAATCGGAGGCAACTCTTCCTATGCGTCGTGTTGTAATTACCGGTCTTGGTATGTTAGGCCCGTTGGGCAATAATTCAGCAACTACTTGGCAAAACTTACTGCTTGGAAAAAGTGGCATTAGTGCTATTGAACACTTTGATGTATCCGCTTTTCCTACCCGTTTTGCTGGAACAGTTAAAAACTTTAATTGTGAAGATTTTGGTATAAGTAAAAAAGATGCCAGAAAAATGGATCTATTTATTCAATATGGTCTAGCTGCTGGTACGCAAGCTTTTGAAGATTCAGGGCTTGAAATTACCGAACAAAATGCAAGTCGAGTGGGGGTGGCAATTGGCTCAGGTATTGGTGGTTTAGGCTTAATTGAAGAAAATCATACTAAATACCTTAACTCGGGTGTTCGTAAATTATCGCCCTTTTTTTGTCCATCAACTATTTTAAATATGGTGTCAGGACAACTCTCCATTAAACATGGCCTGAGAGGCCCAAATATTGCTATTGTTACCGCGTGTACTAGTGGTGTCCATAATATTGGCCATTCAGCACGAATGATCGCTTATGGTGATGCTGATGTGATGCTAGCAGGCGGCGCAGAAAAAGCGTCAACAGCGTTAGGTATGGGTGGTTTTTGTTCGGCGCGAGCATTATCTACACGTAATGATGCCCCTCAACAAGCGAGTCGTCCTTGGGATCAAGACCGTGACGGTTTTGTGCTTAGTGATGGTGCTGGTGTTTTAGTTCTAGAAGAATATGAACATGCAAAAGCTCGTGGTACGAAAATTTATGCAGAATTAATAGGTTTTGGCATGAGTGCCGATGCTTATCATATTACTTCACCACCAACTGATGGTGCTGGTGCTGCATTAGCGATGGAAAACTGCATTAAAGATGCAAAAATTGATAAAAATAAAATTGGCTATATTAATGCTCATGGTACGTCGACCAATGCAGGGGATATTGCTGAAACTAATGCGGTTAAATCGGTGTTTGCTGAACAAGCTTATAAAATTCTGATCAGTTCAACTAAATCGATGACTGGGCATTTACTTGGTGCTGCGGGCGCAGTGGAGTCAATTTTTACCATTCAAGCATTGCAGAATAATATTGTTCCACCAACCATTAATTTAGATAAACCAAGTGAAGGTTGTGACTTAGATTATGTTGCTCATACTGCTCGTGATGTTAACTTAGATTATGCCTTGTGTAACTCATTTGGTTTTGGTGGTACAAATGGTTCACTTTTGTTTAAAAAACTTTAAAAAAGTGAATAAGGCTACTTTAATCGTCTTAAATTTTTTATAAGTATTATTTAAATTTATGCGTTATTGTTCAGTTAATTATCAAAAAGTTAATACTATTTCCGTGTTAGATCGCGGTTTAGCCTACGGTGATGGGGTTTTTACTACCGGCAAGGTTGTTGCAGGACAGGTTGAAATGTTGAGCGCGCACCTTGAACGTTTAAAAATAGGTTGTCATAAATTAGCAATTATTGCTCCTGATTTTATTAAATTAGCGGAACAAGTTAAGGCGGTAACTACGGATTTTTCTTTGGCGGTATTGAAAATTGTTATTACTGCTGGCATAGGTGGACGAGGTTATTCACGCCATAGAGCTGACAAAGCTACGGTAATTATTTCGTTATTTGATTTTCCTGAACATTATTTTTTATGGCAGCAACAGGGCATCAATTTAGGGGTAAGCAAGCATAAACTGGGCTTAAATCCGATGTTAGCTGGGATCAAACATTTAAACCGCCTCGAGCAAGTATTGATTCGTCAAGAACTTGATCATCGAGCAGAAGACGATCTGCTGGTGCTCGATCTAAATAATCATGTCATCGAAAGCAGTTGTGCTAATGTTTTTTGGTTAGCTAATGGGACTTGGCAAACTCCCAAAATAACAACGGCGGGTATTGCTGGTTTAATGAGAGCAAAAATTCTGACTGACATTCATGATATTGATTTGGTTGATGTATCACTTAGTTATTTATCTGAATTGGCTAAGTCATCAAAATTAAAGGCAATGTTTATTTGTAATTCAGTGATGGGGGTTGTACCGATAAAGGCGTATAATCAACAACTGTTATCTTTAAGTGCTGTTAACTTGTTTAGCGGCAACTTACGTTAAAATTTTTATGAATACAGCGATGTTAAAAACAAAATTAAAATCTAAGTTAAAAATGCTGCGGATCAAATTTTCTTTACTGATCAGTCTTAGTGTCGTTGCGCTGCTTGCGTTAATATTAATAATCTTTGAGCAAAAAATAAATCAGCCCCTAAACTTGCAAAAAGCGTCATTAATTACCGTTAATGTAGGCACTTCGATTGGTAAATTATCACAACAGTTACGAGCACGGCACTGGTTTGAAAATCGGTTTTGGCTGCGAAATTACCCACGTTTATTCCCCAAATATGCAAAAATTAAAGCAGGTACATATCAAGTAAAGGTAGGAACAACGGGTAAACAATTACTTGAGCAACTAGTGTTAGGCAAAGAACATCAATTTGAGTTAACTTTTATTGAAGGGACGACTTTTGCACAGTGGTTAATATTATTACATCAGCAAAAATATATTAACCATAACTTAAAAGATAAAAGTATTGCCGATATTACGCAATTGCTTAGCATTAAACATGCTAACCCCGAAGGCCTGCTTTTTCCTGATACCTATGCTTATACCGCAGGGACAGACGAGTTGACTATGTTGCGTCGGGCGCAACTTAAAATGCGGGTCGAGTTGGCTAAGGTTTGGCAAAATCGTGCGCAAAATTTACCGTTACAAACGCCATATCAAGCTTTGATCATGGCCTCTATTATTGAAAAAGAAAGCAGTAAAGTTGAAGAACAACCGTTAATTGCCGCCGTTTTTATCAATAGATTAACAAAAAATATGCGTTTGCAAACTGATCCAACCGTTATTTACGGTTTAGGTGATCGCTTTCATGGTGATCTTAAACGAAGCCATTTAAAAGAAAAAACACGGTATAACACCTATAAAATTAAAGGTTTGCCACCAACACCGATAGCTATGCCAGGGCTCTCAACGTTAAAAGCTAGTGTTCATCCGGCAAAGTCAGATTATTTATATTTTGTTAGCCAAGGCAATGGTTATCATGTTTTTTCAACAACCTTAAAAGAGCATAATCAAGCGGTAGCTCGTTATCAATTAAAAAAATAGTCGCTAATATTAGGAAAAGCATGAGCAGCGGAAAATTTATTGTAGTTGAAGGCATGGAAGGTGCAGGTAAGTCTTCGGCGATCAAGGTGATCGAATCATTTTTGTTAGCACAAAAAATTAATTTTATTAATACGCGTGAGCCAGGGGGAACCCCGTTGGCTGAGCAATTAAGAGCGATAGTTAAATCGGCAGCGTACGATGAAACATTAACACAAGAAACCGAATTGTTTTTGATGTACGCTAGTCGCAGCCAATTATTAGTGAACAGAATTTTACCCGCACTGGCACAAGGGCAATGGGTTATTGGTGACCGCCATGATCTTTCTTCACGCGCGTATCAAGGTGGTGGTCGAAAAATCGAAGATAGTGTACTAAATGCTATTGCTAATGTTACCTTAAAGGGGTTTAAACCCGATCTAACCTTGTATTTAGACATTGATCCAGAAATAGGTTTAGCTAGAGCTAGGGCCAGAGGAGATCTTGATCGTATTGAGTTAGAACAGGTTGATTTTTTTCATCGAGTAAGAAATAAATACTGCCAACTAGCGGCGGCTGATAACACTATAATTACCATTGATGCCAGCCAATCAATGGCTGCGGTGCATCAAAATATAGAGCAAGTATTAGCAACTTTTTTTAATAAACTTTTAGTGTGATAGATCATTTAAATGAAAGCATGGCTTAAACCATATCAGCAACAATTTTCTGCTTTATTGGAACAAGGCACTTTGCCCCATGCTATTTTATTTTATGGCATGGCAGGTTCTGGTAAACAGCAGTTGGCTGATTGGTTAGTGCAGTTATTACTGTGTCAAAAACCTACTTTATTAACACCAGAAAATATTCATACTCCTTGTCGGCAATGCAAATGCTGTCTATTATTTACCAGTAAAACCTATCCTGATCATAAAGAAATTATCAGTGAAAAAAATAGTCTTGGTGTTGATGAAATTCGCGCAGCTAACGGCTTTTTAGAAAAAACAGCGCAATTTGGTAATAAAAAAACGGTCGTTATTCCTCGTGCCGAAACGATGACGATAGCAGCGGCTAATGCACTATTAAAAACACTAGAAGAGCCGACAGATAATAGTATTATTATTTTATTAAGCAGCGATACTGATAGCTTGTTACCAACAATTATTAGCCGTTGCCGTCTGGTTGCTATTCGTCCCCCTGTTGGTGAATCGTTATGGTCAACTGATCGGTTTGCCAATATCAGCCAATTGCCAGAGCTAAACGATCCAAATATTAAACAGCAATATGAGCAGTTTTCTCAGGAATTACTCCACTATTTATATGCTCAAAAAGGTTTTGAAACAGTTGTTCAGCAGTTAGTAGATAACAAGAATGCTAATCGTTGGTTTGAAAAAATAATAGTTAATTTGATCCGTGAACATTATGCGTGGCAAACAGTTAAACCTGCTTTTTTGGGATCAAGTTTATCTTGGCTGCAACAATTAGATATTGAGAAGCTTTGGCAAGCTCAACAATTTATTTTAGCGGCTAATAAGCAATTGAAATTATTAACCCAAGCGTCCCGACCATTTGTTTTTGAAAAATTACTCATTGATTGTGCGGAAATTTTAACTATAGAAAGTTAATATAAGGATCAATAATGGAACATTTACAATTAGAATATGTCAACGATCATGACGTGTATCTCTCCTATATGCCATTTTTGAAAAAAGGAGGTTTATTTTTTAAAACAACTGAAAACTATGAACTTGGCACTGAGCTATTATTAGAAATAACGTTGCCAGATGCATTAGAGTCTGTTGAAGTGAAAGGTCGTATTTGTTGGTTAACGCCGATTGGTGCTAATAATGGTACGCCAGCAGGTATTGGTATTAGTTTTATTGATGACAAAGATAATCTGCGCAACCAAATAGAAAAAGTGCTTGGACGACACTTAAATTCGGCAGAAGCAACATTAACTATGTAGTGAAATTTTAAGAGGATATTTTTTTGTATATTGATTCGCATTGTCATTTAGATCGTTTGAATTTAAGCGATTTTGAAGGGGATTTAGATTGTGTGGTAAATGCCGCCACAAGAGCAGATGTTGAGCAAATGTTATGTGTGAGTGTAACTTTGAATGATTTTCCTGCGATGGTGGAAAAAACAGCCAATTATACTCAGGTTCATTTATCATGTGGTACACACCCTTTAAATCAAGAAAATTTAGTTGATGAAGATAAGTTATTTGAATTGGCTCAGCATTCTAGAGTAATTGCCATTGGCGAAACGGGTTTAGATTATTTTTACGCGCCAGAAACAAAAACATTACAACTAGATTCGTTTAAAAAACATATACGGGTTGCCAAAAGACTCGCTAAACCGTTGATCATTCACACCCGAGATGCTCAGCAAGATACATTATCTATTATGGCTGAGCAGGGGGCTGAGCAAGTTGGTGGTGTACTACATTGTTTTACTGAAAGTATTGAAATGGCAGAGCAAGCGATGGCGATGGGTTTTTATATTTCTTTTTCAGGTATCGTTACTTTT
>CAZVPC010000135.1:0-7875 GCA_964629005.1 uncultured Pseudoalteromonadaceae bacterium
AATACATTAAATAATCGGTTGATGCCGAGCCCACAAAATCACGGTTTTTTTTCGCTTTTAAGCCAATACGTAACGTATATTGATGCCAGTTAGCAATATGTTTACTTAATGGCCAAACAAACTTGTTCATTTGCCGTTTAAAAGGATTACTTGACAACATACTAGTGTTTTTACAAAAAACTAAAATTTCTTTAGTAAATTGTTTTAACGAAGCCCCTCGAGTTAACAATACTTTACGGCCCAATAAATCCAAAGCTTGAATACCCGTAGTACCCTCGTATAACGTTGCAATGCGAGCATCACGTATAATTTGCTCCATACCCCATTCTTTAATGTAGCCATGACCACCAAAAACTTGTACACCAATATTAGCGCTTTCTAAACCAACTTCGGTTAAAAAAGCTTTTAAAATAGGAGTAATAAATCCTAACCGTTCATCGGCATGTTTGCGTTCTTCATCGGTTTTTGCCGCTTCTATTTCATCAACAATTTTTGCAGCATAATAAATCATTGCCCGACCACCCTCGGCAAAGGCTTTTTGAGTCATTAACATTTTACGAACATCGGGATGCACAATAATAGGATCAGCCACTTTTTCAGGATATTTTTTTCCCGTTAAAGAGCGCATTGACAACCGCTCTTTCGCATAAATCAATGCATTTTGATACGATAATTCAGCGGCACAAACACCCTGTAATGCCGTACCAACACGGGCAGTATTCATAAAGGTAAACATACATTCTAAACCTTTATTTTCAGGGCCAATCAACACACCTTTCGCATTATCAAAATTTAAAACCGCCGTTGCCGAGCCTTTAATACCCATTTTATCTTCAATAGAACCACAGGTAACATGATTAGCTTCGCCAATATTACCTTGCTCATCTACTGCCATTTTTGGCACAATAAACAATGATATACCACGAGTTCCTGCGGGTGCATCGGGTAATCGTGCGAGTACAATATGAATAATATTATCGGTTAAGTCATGATCACCCGCCGAAATAAATATTTTAGTGCCAGTAATGTCATAACTACCATCCCCATTGGGTACCGCTTTAGTTTTTACTTGTCCTAAATCGGTGCCACATTGTGGTTCAGTCAAACACATGGTGCCGGTCCAAGTACCTTCAGTTAACTTGGTTAAAAAAGTTTGTTTTTGTGACTCTGTTCCATGAGCCGCAATAGTATTCATCGCACCATGACTTAATCCCGGATACATAGTCCATGACCAGTTAGCAGTACCCATCATTTCTGAATTAAGCATCCCCAAAGACGGTGGTAAGCCTTGGCCCCCATAAGCTTCAGGATGTGCCATCGACTGCCAGCCACCATCAACATATTGCTGATAAGCCACTTTAAAGCCTTTGGGTGTGATCACTTTACCCTCTTGCCAACGACAGCCCTCTTGATCACCACTTTGATATAGCGGTAACAATTCATTTTCGCTAAATTTTGCACACTCCTGCATAATGGCATCAATCAAGTCTGGCGTCGCTTCAGCGAATGCGGGTGTTTTTTGATAATACCCATAAAAATCAAATAGATCTTCAAAGATAAACTTTATATCGGTGATCGGCGCTTTGTAGCTCAGCATGGTTAAATTCCTTCCAATTCGATTGTTGCATTTTATAAAAATAAGGAGCAATAATTTAGACAATTACACTGAGTATAGCGGAATATATTAACTGGTCATACCACTTTTTGTGTATTTTTTGTTAACAGGCGTATTTTTATGATCCAGCAACTACAAAAAAGGTCTCTCACCCGATATGGGTATAGAGACCTTAATTTTAGCGCCATATTTTAAGAAAGCTTATTTCAAACTAATCGTTGTATGTACTTGTTGACCTTCTTGATGATCAGGTTTAAACCAACGAGCGGTAACACTTTTAGTTTGTGTCCAAAAACTGATCACTTGTTTACCATTTGGCCCTAAATCGCCTAATTTTGAAGCCCTTGAACCCGTAAAACTAAAAAAGGCAACCGGCACTGGAATAGGCACATTAATGCCAATTTGACCAACATCAATATCATTTTCAAATTTGCGTGCTGACCAACCTGACGACGTAAAAATTGAGGTGCCATTGCCATTCGGATTGGCATTTATAATATCAATCGCCTCTTCGAGTGTTTCAGCTTCAAGCACGCATAATGCTGGGCCAAAAATTTCTTGCGTATAAATATCCATATCAGTGGTGACATTGCTAAACATTGTTGGACCAACAAAGTTACCATTGGGATAACCTTCAACTTGGCAATCACGACCATCAACCAATAACGAAGCACCTTGTTCAACGCCTGTATCTAACAACTTGATGATCCGTGCTTTAGCTTGCGGTGAAACCACTGGCCCCAAATCAGCATCGCGTTGACTACCCGGACCTACCTTCATCTGTTTGGCACGTTCAGCAATTTCTGGTAACCAAGTCTTCGCTTCACCCACCAAAATAGTCACCGGATTAGCCATACAACGCTGCCCTGCTGCACCAAATGCTGAGCCTAACAAGTCATTTATAGCCCGATCTTTATTCGCATCCGGCATGATCACCATATGATTTTTAGCGCCCATCATACATTGTGCACGTTTGCCATGTTTAGCCGCATGATTATAAATATGGGTTCCTACTGGCGTTGAACCAATAAACGACACTGCTTTTACCTCAGCATGTTCAATTAATTGATTAACGACGTCAGGCCCACCATGAACCACATTAAGCACCCCTGGTGGCACTCCTGCGGCTAAAGCCAACTCAACCATACGAATTGATGATGAGGGATCTTGTTCTGAAGGTTTTAAAATAAAAGTATTACCACAAGCAATAGCCGGTGGAAACATAAATGCCGCCAGCATCAGTGGAAAATTAAAAGCAGTAATGCCAACACCAACACCTAATGGTTTATGCAGGGTATAAACATCAACACCCGTCGCCGCATTGTTGGCCATTTCGCCTAATTGCAAACGGGTAATTGCACAGGCATTTTCAATTGCTTCTAGCGCACGTCCTACTTCACCTTCGGCATCGGGTAATGTTTTACCATGCTCTAAAGTCACCAACTCAGCTAATTCTTGACTGTGCTCGCGGATCTGTTGTTGTAAATTAAACATAATGTGCATACGTTTAGTTAACGAAACTTTGGACCAAGTTTTAAACGCTTTTTGCGATGACTCAATGGCGGCAGTCACTTCTTCTTTAGTCGCCATCGGCACACGGGCAACCACTTCTTGCGTTGCCGGATTTAAAACGTCTAGCCACTCGGTTGATTTTGACTGCACCATTTTGCCATCAATAATTAATGGAATTTCTCTTATACTCATAATTAACCTGCCTGTTATTTGATCATTTTGCTTGATTTTAGTTAATGACAGATAAGGTATGCCTTTATATCAGCCAGAACAATAGGCACAAATGCAACGGGCATTGCATAAACACAAGGTAACGTAAAAAAACTACTGACAGTAAAATAAATTACTGTTAAATTGCTCAAATGAATTGGGATGATATTAAGATATTTTTAGAAGTTGCACGCAGTGAACGTTTGTCGGAAGCGGCAAAGCGTTTGACTCTAGATGCATCTACCATTTCTCGTCGCCTGCATAAGCTTGAAGAAACGCTTAAAACCAAATTATTTGAACGCACCCTTGATGGTCATGTACTCACCCAAAACGGACAACGCATGCTTAACTCCGCACGACGAATGGAGCAAAATGCTGACAATGCACTAGACGAGCTAAAAAACCATAATAAACCCAATAGTGGTTGTGTACGCATTGGAATTACCGAAGCTTTTGGCCATTTTTTTGTTGCTCCAAACCTATTAACACTGCAACAAAAATATCCCAACATTCATATTGATCTATTGCCTTTCTCACGATTTGTAAAAATTAGTCGTAACGAAGCAGATATCGCCATAGCAGTAGAGCGCCCTAAAAGCACCTCGATGATCGTTACCAAGCTCTGCGATTATAAATTACAGCTTTATGGTCACCCTAACTATTTACAACAACTAAAGCACTCCATCAGCATCAACACACTATCGACACACAAGTGGGTCAGTTATATCGACAACCTACTATTTACTGAACAATTATCCTATTTAAAAGAATTACACACAGAAACCAATCCAAATTTTCGTAGCACCAGTATTATTAGCCAATACCAAGCAATTAAGAGTGGTTTAGGTATTGGTATACTCCCTTGCTTTTTAGCTGCGCAAGACAATAATTTAGTTAAACTTTGCATTGATGACATTGAGATAATAAGAAGCTTTTGGTTAGTCACTCATCCTGAAAGTAAACGCTTATCGCACGTTGCCACCGTATGGGATTATTTAAAACAACTGGTACAAAATAACAAAAACTTATTATTACCAAACAACAAACCGTGATATAAATCAAAAAAAACACTAAAGAACATTTTGTCTGTATACTATACTTATACACCCATATAACTTCAGAATGCGAAATTCCTGCATCTTAAAAGGTTGTATGGATTTAGTAGATGGTTTTAATCAAAAGAACAATTTTTATGGCAAAATGTTTCCCCCTCGTATCTTTCATCACCTGTTGTAGCGCTAGCATTATCAGCAGCAATTGTTTAGCCAATAGCTCTCCTTTTAATCTTGAAATAACTTACGATTCCAGTGTTATTAAAAATAATGGCAGCTATCAACAAATTAATCGATCATTAACAACTGTGGGTTATCAACAGAATTTTTCATTGTGGGGCGGTGAAATTTCACCACAACTTAGTTTCAGCATTTTTCGTGGTAAAAATGGCACAGATACGGTTCAAGATATTCAAGGTTTCTCTAATATTGATGCCAAAAAATTCAGTCGCTGGCAAGAGGTTAATGTACAGTGGCACAACGATGATACTTTGATCCGTTTAGGACAATTAGACGCCAATGCCAACTTTGCCACTTTAGAATATGCCGAACCCTTCGTTAATTCATCTTTTGGCTTAACGCCCACAGCATTCCCATTACCAACATACCCTGATATGGAATATGGACTTTACCTCGATCAAAAAATTTATACTAATATGAACATTTCGCTTGGTTATTATCTACCCGATGAGGTTGACGATACTGGCAAAAAACAACCGCTGTTAATGCTTTCAATGTGTTGGTTCTGTAATGACAACATAACCGTTAATACCGGATTTTGGCGAGTAAAACATAATAATATTGATACTCATGGCGGAGTTTTTAGAGGTGCTTTTGCTTATGTTGAAGGTAACATTTCAACACAGTTAAATGGCTTTTTATTGTATTCTTACAATGATGTTAGCCAGCAAGATCAAATAAAAAAACATGTTAAAACAGGACTAACCTACGATGCACCTTTTGGTTTTAGTGAGCAACAAGTTGGTGTGGCTTATAGTAAAATTTATGGTCCCGACAACGAATCAGCAATTGAGCTGTATTATATGTTTCCAATTAATGAGCATATTTCATTACAACCCGATATTCAGCGGATAAGTAATAGTTTAAATAGCCCAATAAGCAGTATTGTTTCCACCTTGAGAATACAAGTCAGTTGGTGATAACAATACCACCCACTGATGTTATCGTTTAATTTTGATCATAAGGTTATTTTTTATTTAACGCCTCGACTCACTAAATGCTCACTATACTTCATGTCCACTTTATAAATATGGTCAAGCAACCAGTTTTTCAAAAACATCACTAATTCAAATAATTTTGAAATATCGCCTGATTGTGAGTCTTTATATAAAGTCCCCAAGTCTGCTAATAATTTTTTATGCACTTGTTTATGAGCGTTTAAATCAGGATAATTGGCATCTTGTAATAATAATTCTTCGTCATGCAAATGCTTTTTCGCGAATGTTATTAATTCTTCTAACGGCTTCGTTAATTGATCCAATTGGTTGCTTGTAATTAATTGATAAACCACATTCATTAAATCGAACAATTTACGATGTTGTGCATCAATAGACGGCACATGCACACTATAAGCCTCTGACCAACACACTAATTTAGTGTTGTCTTTTTCAATATGAAAATTAGAGGTGGTAAACTGAGACGACAAATCGAGCACTTCACCTGCAGCAAACGAACATTCAATGCTTGATAAGCCCACTTTTTGCGTGATGGCTAGCGTATCACTGGCAATATTAGCCACTTGCAAAATACTTTTATTAATTTCTTCTGAAACCATGCTTTGCTCTTCAGATGCGGTGGCTATTTGCATATTAACATCGGCTAACTCCATCACCGAACGGGCAATTTCTTGCAATGAGTCACCGGCAAATTGAGCTTTTTCAACTGTAATTGCCGCCTTGTCAATATTGTTCTTCATTGAAATAGCTACGCGTTGCGACTCTTGCTGAATTTGGCTGATCATATTCTCAATTTCAGCGGCAGAGTCTTGGGTGTTTTTTGCTAATGAGCGTACTTCATCTGCGACCACAGCAAAACCTCGTCCTGCATCTCCTGCTCTTGCGGCTTCAATAGCCGCGTTTAACGCAAGTAAATTGGTTTGATCTGAAATTGATTTGATTACATTAATAATATCGCCAATTTTTTCGCTATGTTGCACTAAGGATTGAATTTGACTAGCCGAATGATCAATATCAGTTGATAAGGTTTTAATGATCTCTACCGACTCACCCACAATAACTTCTCCCGCTAACGTCGTTTCACGTGTAGATGCGGCAATTTCTGCGGCATGTTCAGTATTTCGGGCAACTTCCATCACCGTAGACGACATTTCGGTGATCGCAGTAGCTAACATATCGGTATGACTGTGTACTTCTTTCATGCCATCGGTGGCGTTAACAGCGCTATGCTGAAAGCCATCAGTTATGTTTTTTAAGCGATCACTGGCTTGAAAAACTGCCGACATTATCGCATCTAAAGACTCAGTAAAATCATTAACCGAATGAGCAATCTGCCCGATTTCATCTTCTTTTCTTATACGCAAACGCCGTGATAAATCTTTGTCACCACGAGATAATTGACTAATATTGCTATTTAAACGAAAAATAGCCGGAATAACACGTATTAAGACCAGTGCACAAATGGCAATAATAATAGTTATTTGGATCAACGAGGCAATAAAATTAAAAGTTTTTAATTTACTTTCTGAATCACTTAAGGCTTTATTTAATTGACTCGCTTGTTGATCAACTTGAGTCGCTAAACTTTCAAAATGCTCTGACAATGTTATTGAACGAGCATCAAACCCAGTTACGGTGCGTGTCATAATACTATTGCCCGCATCAAGTCCCACCTGCTGATAAGCCGTAAACATTTCTTCACCTACAGCATGCAACTCGTTAATACCGGAAACTATTTGCCTGATGTCATCAGCAAACTGGGGTTCTTCGCGTTTAAGTTTATTGACAATATCAAGGGCTTTATTTTTATTTTCTAATGCTTCATCTTTCGCCTCCAAATGCCCCGTTAACGACGCGTCCGTTATAAACTGTTGAATTTGCACAATATTATAACGAGCATCTTTTAAACTCAACTGTTGTGACATTTTAATATTACGTTGGAGTTCAATATTGCGAGTTTCAGTGGTAGCAGAAAAAAGAAGGCTGGTGGTAGTAATAAAAACGACGATGGCTAAAAAACTAGCAAAAAGCATTTGCTTTTTAATGGTTAAATTTCCCATAAAACACCTTGTTATAGTTGATAAAAGTTTACGACAATAAATTCAGTTAAGTTTGAGCTGTTTTGAATTAGCTCACAATATTAACTCATTCTTTTATTAATGTAGATCAATTATAAAGTAAAATCATACTTTTAAAAATAACAATCAACTTAGGTTGGGTGAATATTTTTGCTTTATGGGAATTATACGCCCTATAAACCATCCGTTACCACACGGAACGAGGGAACGAG
>CAZVPC010000136.1:0-7853 GCA_964629005.1 uncultured Pseudoalteromonadaceae bacterium
GGCATCCCTGCCATGATCGGTTAGTTGCGTTAAAAAGGGATAGGATCGTTAAATTTTACCGCTATTTCTTCTCCTTCATCTAAATGTTCAATCAATTTTGCCAGTTCCTCTCCTGACAGTATTTCTGTTGAAGCTCATCAATGAGTAGATATAAATAACGTAAGCGCTCACCGTTAATAGGCCGACTATTCATTTTTTTTAATCAGCACAACAACTGAAGACTCATCAAATTCGACCAGTTTATTTTTACGTTGCAAAACGCCATCGTAATTACGTTCACTGGTAACTAAACGGATCCCTCTGGTTTTATACGCTACTTTTTTAATGCTTTCCGTTATTTTATATACAGCCCCCATATTAACTTTATTTATTTTTCCTAATGGCGCCGTACTCGCATAAAGTGTTAGTATTTCTTCCCCATAAGGAGGTTCTACGAGTAATTCAAACGCATCTTCTCTATCTGGTATTTGGTATACAACTGCACCATTAAAATAAGTAGCATTACGATTAGGGTTTGGCAATATTTGTAATAAATTTCCTGAAGCATCTTTGTACACCAATCGGCCATAAAATGGTTTGTTGCCTTTTAAGTAAATGGTCATATATTGTCCCCGTTTATATTCGGCTCGATCGGTCCAAACTTTTACCGTTAACGGTGCCGTAGGTGTGTTCATTAATAGCAAACTATTGTCTGTTAATATTGACAGCACAGGAATTACTTCAGCCGTAATATCAATGGCATAACACTGTTGCTTAGCATCCCAAGATTTTTTTATTATTGATAGCACTTTAACATCTGCTTCAGCAAATGACTTTATCACATCTTTTTCAAGCTTAAAATTTGATACTTTACTCTGCACAATAATATGTGTACTGGCAAATTCTACTGCTTGACGTTTTGCATTTAACAAGGCTAAAGACTCAGTAGCGATTGCATTTTGTTTGCCCGTTTTACAAGCACTTCCTGTTGCGGTAGTTATTGATGATTGATTAGCCTGTGCTAAAGGCAGAAAAAATAGTGTGATGATAACCATAAAACCAGACAAAAATGATTGTACAGCGTTGCATGTTTTCAATAGTAAAATGCTGTGTTTTAATTTAATCAAAACTCCACCCTAAGCCCCGCATTCAACCGTGATTGTTTAACTAAATCTTTGTTAATTATTTCAGAAATACTAGCAAAATATGTCCAACCATTTGGGCGCACACTAACAATACTTGCCCCTATTCGTCCATATTGCTTATCCACTTTGTCGCCAGTGATATTAAATTGAGTTTGATTGCTATCAAATAAAAAACTTGACGTTGTTGTTTGAATATCACTATTAAAAAAATTTTCATATTCCATAAAAATTTGAGGAACGATAACGCCAATATCAGTGGTTATAGCGTAGGCATATTTTAATCCAACGGTTAATAAGGTTTCACTTGCGCGCTTATCATTAATACGCATTCCAAAACCCGCACCGCCATTTTCTGCATAACCATTAATTTTTGAATCTTGATAAATTAATCGACCATAAACTTGATAGTTATGAGCGCCAACCACATGATCCCAACCTGCACCAAAAGATAATGCTAGTTGTCGTCCAGACGAATCAGCCGACGTATTAACATTTAATGTAGGAATGGTGCGAGAACTCTCTTGAAACAAGCCTATTCTCGAAAAAGTGTAGTTATTCCATGAATAAGAAAACATGGCATCGATATAAAAAGATTGATCGATATTTTTCGTCGTGATCAAATTGATGCTCACTGTATTGCCACGACTATCACCTTCACTATTTCCCGGTTGAAAATTGCGTCCTTGAGTATCAGCATCAAAAACAGTATCAAATTTTTCATAGCTCAATATTGCACCAACAATCCAATCATCCGATATACGATAATCAACACCCCCTTGGAATTTATATGAATCAGTACTATAACCACGTTCAAACGCCGTTAATTGATGATCAACATTATTATTTTCACCATTAACTATTAAACTAAATCCAGCCATTTGAAAGGTGTTCATTGCACTCTTATCATCCTCACTTTCAGACATACTTGCTTTGTTTTTTTCCCGTTGCTGTTTCATTTTTGTTTGCAATACTTTAATTCTTGCTCGAGTCTCTTCTAATGCGTTAGTCATATTACTTAATGATTGTGTTGGGTTTAGCGAATCTTCGCTGTCTCCTGATAAATCGCCTTTATTTGAATCAACATTACAACGAGTATCAAATGCAGAACCAATTTGAGCGTTACGACAGGCATTAAATAAAAAATTTTGAAACGCGGGAGATGCGGCATAAGCCGGTATAAAAAATAAGCTAAATAGAGTTAAAATCAATCGTTTCACTATAAAGTTTTTTCTACAACTTTTCAGTTTTGTGGTCTGTTCATTGATCATTAGCGTACTTTCCTATTTATTTTATCTTATAAAAAACAAAGTCACCGGCTTCATGACCCGCAAACTTTAACGGAGCATATTCAGGTATTTGCTCAAAACCTACTTTGCTTACATTGATTTTTACTTGTGGATATACCGCTTGAAAGAGTTTATAACCTGTTAATGCGCCTTTGTTTTGCTTTAACGCTTGGAGCAATTCATTGGCAAAAACTGAATGCTTGCCATTAAGAGTATCTATCACTGGGGCAACACCTCCAGAAGTAAAAGCAATACGACTTTTAGCTCCCGAAAGCGAACGCAATAATATCTTTTTTTTGATATTCGAAAGAGCATCTTCGATCACACCTAATGCTGAGCGTGACATCATGCCGGAATAACAAGAGTCAGCTATAATAAGTAATTGTTTAGCGGGAATGATATTGAGCATGTCAGTGATCATAATATTGGAAAGCCAATTGGCTGGGCTATTCAGTTCAGCATCAACTGGCAGCCAATAACCACGTTTGTTGATACTATCTAACTGACCATGTCCGGCGTAATAAATAAGTAAATGGGTATTTTCCGAGAAATTTTCTTTGAGATCATTTAATGCTGATAAAATTTGATATCTATCAACATCAATCAACAACGTAGTACTAAAGCCATAATGCTTTTCTAGAATATTTTGCATCGCTTTAGCATCTTGGCTAGCGGTATCCAAATAGGGTAACGATTGGTAATGGTTATTGCCGATGATCAATGCGTGATATTTATCATTTTTATTTTTACCTTCATCAAAAGGAACACCCAAAGAATCATAGCTGCCTGTCGTGATAACCTCGTTGTTTTTTTCAAGAGAGAAAGAGAGCTTGGTTTTATGTTGTAGATCATCAATCGCGATAACATCGATGGTTTTTGCATTTGCGGGGATGTAACTTCTAAACATTGAGCCACCAACAATTTTTGCCATTTTTTTATTGACTAAAACTTGAGTGATCGTAGCTGAAGAGACTACCTGACCAATGATCAACATATATTTATTCTGATCATTAACTTGTTTACTTACAATGTTAAGACCTCGTTGATCCATTTCAGGTTCAATAATCAAAATTTTTGTTTTGTTTGTTTTACCTATTTTTAATTTTTTTTTAGCTTCTAAATAGATACTTAAGGGGGACTTTATTCCTTTTACGTTAGAGGCCTGTTGATACCAAAATAAAGCCATATCCATGTCTTTATCTAAACCTAAACCGAGTTCAAACAAATTCCCTAAATTAATCTGTGCTCGTGAAAATCCTTGTTCCGCCGCTTTAAAATACCAAGAAGCCGCCGTAGCATAGTCTGGCTTTACGCCTAATCCTTTTTCATAAGTTTCACCAATATAAGTTTGTGCTACGGCATCACCTTCTTGAGCTAATGGTAACCAAACCTTAAGCGTACTGGCATAACTTGCTCTATCGAAGGCAACAAACTCACCTCCCCTTTTTTCACATTCCAACGTACTCGTTTTTATGGCTTTTCTAGCGGCTGCATAAGTCATTGTTCCTAAACGTCTAACTTGACTTGGTAGTAAACAATCGACCACCATAAACCGATCGATTTTAGCCGTGAACTCAGGTTTAGGCAAAACGGTAAAGCTAACCACACTCACTAAAAACAATAGCGTAAATTGAAAAATCATTGAAACTTGAAAAAAATTTACTTGAATATTCATACCACTTTAAACTTGACTTAAAATAAGTATATACAAACTTTAATAATTTAGTTTAGTCGCTAATTTACTTTTTGGTAGCTGCTATTCTGCTAAAGTGCGGCTTAATTAATAATAATGATAACGCTATTTTTAGCTGCAAAAATTTTTCAGAATAAAATATCCGTAACAAATACCATAAATTCATATTGTTAGATATATCACAACGAATCAATAAAAACATAACCTTGCCAATTTTGCTGGGCAAATAAAAAGTCGCTACGGTGAGCGACTTTTTTATTAACCTAAATTATAGCTGTGCAGAATTTACAAGACGCCACGCTCCATCTGATTAAGTTCTATTGATTTAAACAAGGTTGAAAAATTACCCTCACCAAAACCTTGATCATTTACCCGCTGGATCATTTCAATAAAAATAGGACCGAATAAATTTTTAGTAAATATTTGCAATAAGTAGGTATTTTCGGCTTGGCTATCAACTAAAATTTGATGCTTTTTAATTTTTTCACGATCTTCTTTAACCCATGGAACGCGATCGAAAATATCATCATAATACTCTGGCACTATATGTAAGGTATCAACAATATTACGATCAAGTTTATCTAAAGAGGCCACTAAATCATCAGTAATAAACGCTAAATGCTGCACCCCAGGGCCATTGTATTCATCCAAATATTCATCAATTTGATTATCTTTACTACCCTTACCTTCATTGATAGGTATACAAAAGGTACCGCACGGAGATTGTAACGCATAAGAAATTAATGCGGTTTTAATGCCTTTAATATCAAAATAGCGTACTTCGGTAAAACCAAACACTTCTTTATAAAAATCAGCCCATTTATGCATGGTGCCTTGATAAACATTATTGGTTAAATGATCAACCCGTAAAAAGCCTTTATCTTCAACTAAAACAGGATCAGCTAAAGATTCAAAATCATCTTGATAAATGGAACCTGGATTTTTCGCAGAGTTGGCAAACTTATCAATAAAATAAATCAAGCTGTCACCAATGCCGTAAATAGCTGGGTAAGGTAATTTGTTAACTAATTCATTGGCTGATTTTGCCCCGCGTTTTAGCGCTTGTTCGAATGCAAAAGCAGCATCATCGACACGCCACCCCATTGAACAGATAGCTGGGCCGTGAGATTTAGCAAACTCGCGAGAAAATCCTTGTTGTTCATTATTTAATAAAAAATGTATATCATTCTGATTAAAATAATCAATATCACGACCTTTAAATTTTTTGGTTTTTGAAAAGCCAAAACCATAAAAAGCGTTTTCCATAAAATCACTATCGGGAGTCGCGTATTCTGTAAATTCAATTCCACGCAAATTTAACGGATTTTCTGTTGTACTTACTGCGGTCATTTTTTATCTCTCTTTGACTTTGATAACTTCATTATCTAGGTGAATGTTTGAAAGAAAAAGCTTTGCTGAACTTGCAATAATTAAGCTGATGTAAATGAAAATTTACGTTAAATCACGATATTTATGTCTCAACCGCAAGCAAGACTATATAGATATTAAAGTAAGGCTGTATCGAATACTGTACAGTAATAACATTTCACTCAAGCCAGTGAAAAACAGGCAAAAATAAAGGCGCTAAATAACGCCTTATGTTCAGGATGAACGGTCAGTTTTTTGGTTCCAGACAAAATCTAAGTACCTACATCCCTGTAGGCAATGTCGTGATCACATGGATGTGAAAGAACGACGATGTTAAAATCAATTAGTTCATTGAACGAGCACGATCTTTTCTATCATTACGACGAGCTTTCATCGATATTACCGGTGCGTCGGATATTGAAATCTCTAACGATTGACGGCGAATTTTTACCCGTTTTAATTGCTCAAAAGAATTTTTTGGCATGCCTTTAGGCAACTGTACAATGGTATGACGTTCATGCAAATTAATCGCACCAATATAGCTGCTATCTAATGAAATTTCGTTGGCAATTGCGCCGACAATATCACCCGGTTTAGCACCATGCTCTTTACCTACTTCTAAACGGTATGACTGCCAATCAATATCATTACGCGCTACTTTAGGTTTACGTTCCGCTCTCTCTCTATTACCAGAACGTTCACCACGGTCATTTCTATCACCGCGTGCACTACGCTCATCACGACGACCACGGCTATTACGATCGCGACCATCTCTGTTATCACGATCGCGACTTTCACGACGTGGCCTAGGATCTTCTTTAGGCTGTAATGGCTGTTTGAGTTGTTTTTGAAACAATAACGCCGCAGCTAAATCTGCAACCGAAAGCTCCGATTCAGTAGCCATACTCTCAATAATTTCGCGCATACTAGTTAAGTCTTTCGACTCAATAAAACTAGCTAATTCAACGCGTGTTTTTTCTATACGTGCTTTGCCAATATCTTGAATATTAGGTAACGTATATTGCTCAATAGTGCCATTAGTTAAACGTTCATAATGACGCAATGAATACATTTCGCGAGGACGCACAAAGGCAATTGAAGTACCGCTACGACCAGCGCGACCAGTACGACCGATACGATGCACATAAGCCTCATGATCACCCGGCAAATCGTAGTTGATCACTAAATCGATACGTGAAATATCTAAACCACGCGCAACCACATCAGTTGCCACTAAAATCGATAATTTACCTGATTTCATTTGATCAACGGTGCGTTCACGTTGTACTTGGTTCATGTCACCATTTATTGCCGCCGCCGCATAACCAAAACCTTCTAAATGCTCAGCAACCGTTACCGTGTCGTTACGAGTACGAACAAAAATGATCATACCATCGTAATTAAATGTTTCTGCAATACGCTCTAGTGCCGTATTTTTATGAATACCGCTAACCTTCCATGCGTACTGTTTAATATTTGCTTTAGCTTTATTTACCGCCGCAATTTTAATGTGCTCAGGCGTTTTTAAAAAGCGATTAGCAATTTTACGAATAGATGCTGGCATAGTCGCTGAAAATAATGCCATTTGTGCGGTATCTGGTTTGTGTTCAAGGATCCATTCAATATCATCTAAAAAACCCATATTTAACATTTCATCGGCTTCATCTAATACACAAAACGATAAGTGTGAAAGGTTTAAGCTTTTACGACGTAAGTGATCCATTAAACGACCCGGCGTACCAACAACCACTTGCGCGCCACGCTCTAATTGGGCAAATTGCGGACCATAAGATTGACCACCATATAAGGTAGCAACTTTTAAGCCTTTAATATTTTTAGCAAAGTCTTCAATCGCTTTTGCAACTTGAATAGCTAATTCACGGGTTGGTGCTAGCACCATTAATTGGGGTTTGCGAATACTAGTATCAATTTTAGCCAGTGCCGGCAAACCAAAAGCAGCAGTTTTACCTGTGCCTGTTTGTGCTTCACCTAAAACATCTTTGCCAGCTAACAAAGGAGGAATAGTTTGTGCTTGAATAGCTGTTGCTGAAGCAAAGCCCATTGCAGATAACGCGGTAAGTAAATTTTCAGGCAAGCCTAAAGCATCAAAGCCAATAATGGCGTTGTTAGTATCAGTCATAGATTTTTCGTCTTCTCTAAGGCAGGAGTATCCTGCGTAAACTACGAGGGATCTACCTAGAAGACTTATGGCAAGTTGCTAATATTTAAATTAGCGACACACAGTTGATGCTAATAATAATTTATTAGCGAGACAAGTCTATTGGGCAGTATAACCTCACTCAATAAGTATCCTTAATACAATATTCTAGGATACAAGATCAAAACAGCGTTGCTCCAATCGAGCGCGAATACTACAGTAAT
>CAZVPC010000137.1:0-7828 GCA_964629005.1 uncultured Pseudoalteromonadaceae bacterium
GGCAAAATTAAATTGCTGTTCAAGTAGTAACTGTTGTACTTTTTTACTAATATTTTGTTCAACAAAAAATACCGCCAGTTCATTTTCAACGACTAAGTGCACAGCACCCTGTTTTGTTTTAAGCCATAAATGGATCAATAAACCGCGCGCGCTATCTTGCACTTTACGGGTGAGGATAAAACCACTATTGCTACTCTTGCTATTATTGCTATAGTTTTCAGCGTTTATTTGCATTTAATTTGTGAACTTAATTTAATAACCTGTTAATCTATACAGCAGTCTAACGAATTAATAGCCGATTGAAAACAAAACGGATACAAAAATAGATGCTCAGCGAAAAATCAAAAGCGGTGATCAGACAAGCCTATAAAAACATTGGCAACAGCTTAACCAATTTTACCCCACGTAAACAGCAAACCTTTTTGATCGCAGAAATTGCAAAAACCTTAGCCGGTGAATACAACAAAGAACGCAAAATAATCACCTTAGAAGCAGGAACAGGTACAGGAAAATCACTGGCTTATTGTTTAGGCGCTATTCCACTTGCGATCGCCCGAGATAAAAAAGTCTGTATTTCAACTGCCACCGTTGCCCTACAAGAACAATTAGTTGATAAAGACTTACCTTTTTTACAAAATCATGCAGGATTTCAATTTAACTACACTTTAGTTAAAGGCCGCCAACGTTATGTTTGTAAACAAAAACTTGCCGCCGCAAATGCTAATGATAGCGACACGCCACAAGCGGGTTTCACCTTTGCAGAAAAACCGAAAACAAGTGACTTAAAATTACTCCAAGATTTAAACAACGCATTAAAGGATGGTAGTTGGCAAGGTGATAGAGATAGCTGGGCTGAGCCAATATCACAAAACATTTGGCAACTAATTCAATCCGATAAACACAGTTGCAAGCTATCATTGGGCGATCACCAACAATGTCCATTTCATCAAGCGCGTGAGACCATGGATAAAGCCGATGTACTGGTTATTAACCACAGTTTATTATTAGCTGATTTGGAATTAGGTGGTGGTAAAATATTACCCGCACCCGAAGATTGTTTTTACATACTTGATGAAGCACATCATTTGCCCAGAGTTGCCCGTGATTTTTCCAGTGCTAGTGTAAATGTAAAAGGCGCTGTTGAATGGATCAGTAAACTCAAAGAAACAGGCGATAAAATATCCAATTTGATCAAAAGCCAACGTACTATTAATCCAGCATTAAGCTTAGGAGATAATTGCCAAGACTTATTAATAGAATTGCAAAAAGTTGTGATTTTTCTTGATAATAATGCTGGAGTTTATTTCGCCAACGATACGGCTTTTAACTCGAAGCAAAAAACAAACACAGTAAAACAATACCGTTTTGAAAATGGCATTATTCCAAAGACCTTAAAAAATTGGGCGCACGAAATCAGTGAATTAAGCCGAAAATCAATAACCCATATCAATAAACTTTATAACGCACTGGTAGATGCGGTAAAAGAGCAAGAGGTAAAGTTATACCTTGCTGAGCCATTACTTGCCGAAGCTGGATTTATGTTACAGCGTATGGAAAACCATTATGCATTATGGCAAATGTACGCTAAAACAGATCCCGAAAAAGGTGCGCCATTAGCGCGCTGGATTGAACAAAATCAACAAAGCAAAAATCATAAAATTGATCACCAACTTTGTGCGTCACCAATTGAAGTTGGTTTTATGTTAGAAAACATGCTGTGGTCACAATGTGAAGGCGCCGTATTATGCTCTGCCACCATTAGAGCATTAAACTCTTTTGATCATTTTCGTTTTCAAACAGGATTAAGTGCCAATGATGGTAGCCAATATCAACACGTAGATTCACCTTTTAATTATCAAGAAAATGCTCAATTAATCATGCCTAAAATGAAATTTGAGCCTAGTGCTAAACCATTTACCGATGAATTAATTGAAAAACTACCTAAGCTACTAAAAAAACAACAAGCGAGTTTAGTGTTGTTTTCATCATACTGGCAAATGGAAAAAGTCGTTGCTGAGCTACGAAAAAAACATAAACTAACCATTCAAGTGCAAGGTGAACATTCTCGTCAATATATTATTAAACATCACAAAAAACGTATCAACGAAAACAAAAACAGTATTATTTTTGGTACGCAAAGTTTTGCTGAAGGACTTGATTTACCTGGCGATTATTTAACTAATTTAATCATTACTAAACTGCCATTTTCAGTACCAACCTCTCCCGTAGAAGAAGCACAATCAGAATATATTAGCGCGAAAGGAGGCAACCCATTTATGATGTTAGCGGTACCGGAAACTTCAAAAAAATTAATCCAAGCCACAGGACGATTATTACGCAATGAAAAAGACACCGGCACCATAACCCTACTAGATTGCCGTGTGGTAACTAAACGTTATGGCAAACAACTACTTGATGCGTTACCGCCGTTTAAACGTATATTTGAACAATGAGCGCTTAAAAAGTGAAAATTGCTGCTTCATTTGTTGCAATATTTTTTGCTGTTCTGACTCGATTAATAAACAATAGTTTAAGCGAATAAAACAACGTGATAGTTTAGAAAAAGAGTCGTCAACGTCGGGCAGCTTAACACGGATCAACTGACTAAATTCATCGACAGATTTTTGCGGTTCTTTAACAAAGCCATGTTTTGCTAACTTATCAAGTGCCTGTTGATACATGGTTTGCCATGGTTGGCGATTAACTTTTATTTTTTTTGTCCTATTAGTTAACCATAAAGCAAACAAAATTATTATCATAGAAAAGGCCACTAACATCGCTAATTTTAATGCTGAAAAACGACCAAACCAATGCTGTAACAACTTAAATTGTTTCTCCGGCGTATAACCAATAACCCAACGAGTCCATTGATAATCAAGTGCGTTTAACTGCTGTCGAATAACATTGAGCCAAACAATATGTCGGTAATTTTGCCAACTAAAAATATTGCCCGTTAGTGCCGACTGTTCTTTAAATAACACTTGCGAAAAACCTTTTTCAACTCGATCTGGGCTAACGGCTGCAGTAGGATCAATTCTAACCCAACCCTGATCTTTTAACCAAACCTCACTCCAAGCGTGAGCGTCATATTGATAAATACTATAATAAGCACCATTCGCATTATATTCACCGCCCATATAGCCAGTAACCAAGCGCGCAGGAATTCCTGCTGCTCGCATTAAAAACGTAAAACTACTGGCATAATGTACGCAAAACCCCGCTTTAGTATCAAAATAGAATTGATCTAGGCTGTTATCTGTTAACACTGGAGGCTTTAACGTATAACGATAATTTTGTTGGCGAATATGTTGTAAAACCTTAGCGATCAATTCATTATCTGTTGCGGTTATCGATCGCAATCGTTGCGCTTCAGCAACTAATCTTGGCGCACGCAACAAAGGAATAGCTAAATTGCGCAAACGGATTGCTGGCGCTAGTTCTTTGTTTAATGGCGCTTGTAAAAAACTAGTCACTTGATAGCTAATTGCTTGTGTGATCGGCGTACTATTAAGTAATGTATGATCAGGAAGTTTGATCACCGTAGAACTAGTTAGCTCGGCAACTGCAAGGGCAAACAACCACGCTTGATAACTCGGTTGAGCAATCACTTGATAAGAAGTTGACTGACCCAATAATTGTGGTGAAAACAAATACTTTCCCGCAACATAATCCTTAGCATTATTAATGCTTTGTGCTGATTTAGTCCATTGCTTGCCATCATAATTTTCTAAGACAAGAGTTCGCCAATAAAGCTGATTAAAAATAGGTGCAGGTGTTGAAAATTTGACCCTAAATGCCAACTCGTTTGATTGAATTAACTGAGTAATATCCCCCAGCGCAACTCGATCAGATAAACCTGTTTTTGCTGAATTTGCTATAGGCACCTGCCAAAATGGCGCTAAACGCGGAAAAACAATAAATAAAATCACCGCTAAAGGCACACTCTGCAAAAGTAATTTAACCGTGCCTTTAAACGCAGTAACTGGGCTATTAGCTTGGATAAATGCAAAAAATAATACCGCTACATTTAAGATCAAAACTAAAGCTAACACACTGGCAAAATACAACGATTGCTTGAAGATCATGGCTGCTGCCAATACAAAAATACCTAATAAAAACAACTGATAAAAATCTTTTCTTTTATTAAGTTCAAGCTGTTTTAATGCATACGAAAAACACAATAAATGCACCATAGTGATCAACAAACCGAGCTGTTTACTCGAGATAACTAAAACCAAACATCCCGCAAGTGCAAACGGTAAAATCAGCCACTTTGATGGTTGTACCAAATAATCAACTAAAATAGCAACACGCCATAACAAACATAAAGCGATAAGAGCCAACATCCACAATGACAATTGGTCTACCAATAATAAAAAATTAATACTCTGACAAAACAATAACAACCAAAAAAGTGCGGGTGATAAGGTAAACATTCGATCCTTGTTATTCATTTTAAATTAGCACTTTTTGGATCAAAAATAGCTAGCGCATACAAACATTGCTCCAGATGTTGCTGCGGATGATCAAATTTATTGCTCGGGATTATTTTTATATGATCCAGTTCTAATGCATATTTTTGTCCTGTTTGGTAATACTCCATTACTAAATAACATAAAAATGATAATTTTTGTTCAAGTTTAACCGCCGGCATATCCGCTAATTTTAGCCAATATTGACCCCCTTGACTTTGATGATATGATTTACTCAACCAGCCTTGTCCTTTGGCTACTTGCTTCCATGCCACTTGACTTAAAGATTCGCCAACTACATAATTTTTTAATTGATAAAAATCGTCACCTTGCTCGGTTGTTACTTGGCTAGCTTGTTCATTTTCTTGCGTTTTTTGGTAACTAAAACCAAGTTTTAACTTTTCAGCTTTTGGGTAAACAATTAATTTTGCGGCAAAATCTAACCGAGTCCAACAAGTGAAGAGACCAAGTGAATACTCGCTCGATATCTTAAGACGACTGGGTATTAATAGCCCTCGTTGTGCCGCATAAAAAGGAACTAATACTTGCTGCTCAATCGCTACAAAAGTATTGCTATTTCGGTTAACTATACTCTGTTCGTGTTCAAGACTGTCAATAATAACGTCGGTTTGATCATCAAAACCAATAACCAGCGAAAATCTAGCGTTAGCGGAATAAAGTGTAATAGGTAAATATAAATGACTGCCAGCAAAACCAGTTGTGTGCTTTTTAGCTGTAACCGTTAAACCCGCTAAATTAAAAAAACTGTGTAACATCGCGCTAATAAATAAGCTCGCGAGTAAATAACTCAGCAACATAATTACATTATTTTGATAGTTAGTTGCCAGTAAAAACAACAACAGCACAAAAAACAAATAAGCAAAACCAAATCGAGTAGGAAAAATAAAAACATTTCGATTTGACAATATTTGCTTAGTCGACGCAGGAACGCGTTTTGTTAACCAAGTATTAAACCTTGCCTTAAAAAATAATTTGAGTTTTTTTTTCACCGCAGAGAAAAATCCCTGTGTTATTTTTTTTAGCGGAATAACCTGCTCAACAGCCAAGAGGATCAACTTGTTGCAATATTTGTGCGGCCAGTGTTTGTCTCGACTGAGACAACTCTCCCAAGTTAAACATAACCAACCGATGCTCAGCAACCGAAACGAAAACCGCTTGAATATCCTCAGGTAAAACATGATCACGGTGCTCAGTAAAAGCCCAAGCTTTGGCCGCATGTAATATTGCCTTTCCTGCACGAGGAGAAAGAGGATCACCACTAAAGTCAGGCTGACGACTAAGCTGACACAAGGCAATAATGTAATCTAAAATACTTTCTGCACAATACACTTGACTCACGTTTTGTTGCAATTGCTTTAATTGTACTAAGGTTATCACGGGTGATAATTGCGTTAACTTTGCGCCATGATCTTCGGCAGTTAAGATCTGCTTTTCAGCGTTTTTATTTGGAAAACCTAGTGAAATTTTCATCATAAAACGATCTAATTGTGATTCGGGTAACGGATAAGTGCCCGCGTGATGTAATGGATTTTGTGTTGCAATAACAAAAAATGGCTCAGGTAAATCATGGCTAACACCATCAATACTCACTTGTTTTTCTTCCATCGCTTCAAGTAAAGCACTTTGTGTTTTGGGACTCGCCCTATTGATTTCATCAGCGAGCAATAACTGACTAAAAATAGGCCCTTTATGTAATTTAAAGGTTTGTTTATCCGTTTGAAAAATGGAGACGCCAACCACATCCGCAGGCAATAAATCACTGGTAAATTGAATACGCTGAAAACTTAAACCTAAAGTCTTAGCTAACGTATGCGCTAAGGTGGTTTTTCCCATACCGGGTAAATCTTCAATTAACAAATGCCCCTTTGCCAGCAAACATGCCAAGGCCAAGCGTGTCTCATTATTTTTACCAAATATAACGGAATTTAATTGCTCAAGAATGGCATCAATAAGAGTTTGCATAAGAAAGTTTCTTTAGTTTACAGATTAAACTAAAGAATACCCTATACTGATGATACTTCAATATTTCTGTTTCAAAACGAGTTTAAAAGATAAGTCTCAACTATAACTCACCGAGTTCGACGAGCACTTACAGCGTCACTTAATTGTGCCAATAAAGTTTCGCTGTCTTGCCAACCAATACAAGCGTCAGTAATACTTTGACCATAAGTTTTTGCTTCACCATCAATAAGATTTTGACGCCCTGCAACTAAGTTACTTTCAACCATAACACCAAAAATATTATTATTGCCTTGTGCTATTTGCTGACTAACATCAGTGCTCACCAACATTTGATTTTCAAATTTCTTTTGGCTATTCGCATGACTAAAATCAACCATTACTTTATTATTAAGTTTTGAGTTAACCAATTGTTCGGTTACTGTTTTAACACTATCCGCATCAAAATTAGTAGCTTTACCGCCGCGTAAAATAATATGACAATCACTATTCCCTGTGGTTTCAACAATAGCCGAATGACCAAACTTTGTGACCGATAAAAAGTGATGTGACGCCGCCGCAGAGCCAATAGCGTCAATTGCCACTTTAACTGTGCCATCAGTACCATTTTTGAACCCTACAGGACACGATAAACCGGACGCTAATTCACGATGGACTTGCGACTCAGTGGTACGCGCGCCAATTGCGCCCCAGCACATAAAATCTGCCATGTATTGTGGCGTGATCATATCTAAAAATTCACCTGCCGTTGGCAAACCCAGTTCGTTTAAATCTAATAAAAGCTTACGTCCTATGCGTAAACCATCATTGAGTTTAAAACTATTATTCATATAGGGATCATTAATCAAACCTTTCCAACCCACAGTAGTACGAGGTTTTTCAAAATAGACCCGCATTACAATTTCTAAGTTTGCTTGATATCTTTCCCGCAATTGTACTAATTTCTCACCATATTCAAACGCGGCCTTAGGATCATGAATAGAACAAGGACCAATAACAACCAATAAACGATCATCTTGATCATTTAAAATATTATGAATCGCCTTTCTACCATTAAATACCGACTTGGTTGCTTTGTCTGTTGCCGGAAATCGTTCCAACAACGCAATAGGGGGTAATAAGTCTTTAATTTTTTTAATACGAACATCATCGGTTTGGTAGGTCATAACTTTTCTCTTCACTTCTTTAACTGTTTTTAAAATATTTTATAAACTTATAGTTTACGTCTAGACGCCTATACGGTTATCTCAAAATCAATTTACCAGTGATAAAGCGGTAATACCACCACTAATTAACAAATAATGACATAGTTTGATAAAAGGTGAAGCGAAGCGGAACCAAACAAACTGTTAGCAGTTTTATTTTAATGACTTGTT
>CAZVPC010000138.1:0-7791 GCA_964629005.1 uncultured Pseudoalteromonadaceae bacterium
GGCTAATTTATATTTTGGACGATTTAAAAATGTGCATTGGTTATATTCTAGCACTCGTGATATTCCTTTTGCTCGCCCGAGTATTATTTTACCTCAGTCTGTTTATTTTGACGGTTTTAGAGATATTGCTGTGGGTGGTGACGGTGTAGCGTTTAAATTAAGTCGTAGTGATGATATCTACGGTGATTTTGATTTCAACATCACTTATGGAACGTCACCGTTGTCAAAAAAACAAGGTCAACTTATTTTAAGTAAATTGGCCTTAGGTAAAATAAAACAAGATTCTGATTTACAGGCAAGCCTTTATTGGCAGCCCTTGTTTTCATCATGGCGATTTGGTCTTTCGTTACTTGATTCAACTTTTAGCTATCGTAGCGCTCAGCAAGACTTCTTCAGTGATGCGAAATTTGCATTTCAATTTTATACTTTAAATGCCCTCTACGAGGGAGAAAAATGGGAGTTTAGTAGCGAGGTTTATCAAGAAAGATTTGTAACTAATGGCTTTTATTTTGATAATTTTTTGAGAGATACTATTGGTCAGGGCGCTTATTTTCAAAGTCGATACCAATTTAATGAAGATTTTAGCTTATTGGTTAGATATGAAAAGTTTTATGCAGATAAAAATGATAAAAACGGTGAAAAATTAGCAGTGGCAAGTGGCGGTACTATTCCTAACTATTTTGCTTTTCAAAACGATTTCGTTTTTGGTTTGTCATACGATCTCGCCAAAAATTTAAAAATAAGATTAGAACAGCATTGGGTTGCCGGTGGGGCTCGGTTAACGCCGGTGGTATTGCCGGATCCGAGTATTAATAATCAAAAGAACTGGCAAATAACGGCATTACAATTAATGTATTGGTTTTAATGATGAAAAAAATATTTATCAGCGTACCAGCAAAACTTTTAGCGTTAATAATTAGTACTTTATTGATCATTAGTATCGGTTTTTCAACGGTTTCATTACTACGTTTACAAAAAGAATTTAAAAACTTTCAACGTGAGGCGTTGAAAAAAGGTAAAGAGCATTGGGATGTACACAATAGTTTGTTGAGTGGACAATTGCTTATTTGGCTAGAATCGTTTAGTGACATGATTTTAAAAGATGATTTGAATGATTTTAGCAATGTTAGCAAAGCGTTAGCAAAACAATATGATACTTTGCAACTTCATTTAAATGTTGAAAATTTATGGTTTGTTGATCAGCAACAGAAAATTTTGTTTAGCTCAACCCAACTGCCAAAGATCATCCAGAATAAAATATCAACTGTGATCCGCGTACAAACGCCGATCAATGAAGTATTTTGCCGAGTATCTTGCCAACAATTAATTGTTATGCCGTTACTCAATTATAAGGGTGAACTTGCTGTTGTTGCGCTTACTGCTTCGCTGGTTGATATGTTGTATTCAATGAAACGAACGCTAAAAAGTGATGTGGCTATTGTTAGCTTCGCTAAAGAACCCAAGGGAGATAATTCAAGTGCAAAAATCATTTCTGCCTCTGATCTGGCCTTAGTTAAATCTATTTTAAAGGATAAAATTAAAGGCGTAAATATTGCGTTGGCACAAAGCCAAGGGGTACAGTATGACCTTGATCATAAGAATTATTTATTAAATCTATTGTTTTTATCTGAAAATAATAACCGTCGTTATTACTTAGCGCTGGTTGATGATGTAACCCGATTTAAAACTGAGGGGGATAATTATCGACGACAATTTCTATTCTCAATTGTGGTTGTTTTTATTGGTTTAGCGTTCATTATTTATCTGGTGACATCACCGTTTGCTAAACGCTTGCTAGCATTGTCGAATGCCCTACCACTGTTGGCTAAAAAACAGTTTACCCAATTTAGGCAAGTTAACCTGAAACGGATCCGAATTTTTCCTGATGAATTAGATGTGCTTGCTGATTCAGCTTTAGAATTAAGTTATGAGCTTGAACAACTTAATCTTGAGGTAGAGCAAAAAACAAAAGAACTTGAAAATATTGCCATGTATGATTTATTAACAGGTTTGCCTAATAGAAATATGTTGAATTATCAGTTGAATAAAGTGTTACCAAACCTTGCACGGAATAATTCAAGTGTGGCGATTTTATTTTTAGATCTTGATGATTTTAAAAAAATTAATGATAGCCATGGTCATGCCGAGGGTGATCGTTTGCTCGTTGAGGCGGCTAGTAGAATACGTTTAAGCTTAAGAAAAGTTGATATTGTTTGCCGTTTTGGTGGTGATGAGTTTGTGGTGTTGCTTGATCAATTAAATACCATAATTCAGGCAAAATTAGTGGCAGAAAAAATATTAGAACAATTTAAAGCACCGATCAAAATTGGTAGTAATCTCTTTTATATATCCACCAGTATCGGCCTTTCTTATACCACTGATCCAAATTTTAAAACAGAGGATCTTATTCGCCAAGCTGATATTGCCATGTATGAAGCAAAGAGCGAGGGTGGCGGCAAGTATTTTATTTATCAAGATGAAATGTACTTACGAGTGGCGCAACAAGTGATGCTTGAAACTGAAGTAAGGCAAGCATTAGAAAAGGATCAGTTTAGTTTAAGTTTACAACCGCAAATTTCAGCGAAAGATAATAAATTTTTTGGTTTTGAAGCCCTGCTACGGTGGAAACATCCGGAACGAGGTATGGTTTCACCTGAAGATTTTATTCCTATTTTAGATAACTCAGAATATATGATCGAATTAGGTTACTGGGTGATCCGGCGATGCTTTGAGTTAGTTGCCAAAATGCGAAAAAAGGGCTTGGAAGATGTAAATGTGGCGATAAACTTAACCGCAGGTCAGTTTGTTGATCAACATTTAATCGCTTATTTGAAGGCATTAATTGCTGAGTTTAAGTTGCCAGCTAGCTGTTTTGAATTGGAATTAACCGAGCAAACGTTAGTAAAAGATATTGATTTAGCTATAGATGTGATGCAACAGCTTAAAGAAATTGGTTTTAGTTTTGCGATTGATGATTTTGGAACGGGTTATTCGTCGTTGGCTTATTTGAAAAAAATGCCCGTTGATGTGATTAAAATTGACAAAAGTTTTGTCTTTGGCATGTTAGAAAATCAAGCTGATTATTTGATCATTAAATCGACTATTGCCATGGTAAAAAGTTTGGGCTTGATTGTGGTTGCCGAGGGAGTGGAAACTAGTGCGCAATTGCGCCATCTTGCACAACTTGATTGTGATTTGATCCAAGGTTATTTTTACGCTAAGCCAATTCCTGAGACTGAGTTATTTGAATTTATTGATGCAAAAATAAGGAATGGTTACTGGATCACGAAAGTTGAAAAGGTATCGTAAAACGTGTAGCAGGTTGTACTTTATGGCAATATTTCTTTAGGTAAAGAAACGGTGGCATAAAGTACAAGGCATAAGCTACATTTATTCAAGTATGTTATTTATGTGTTTAGCAAAAGCGTCAGCGTCCATAAAACCAGTAACTCTATTTTTTGTTAACTCTTTACCTTGGGAGTTAAAAAATAAAATAGAAGGTAAACCGAATATTTTAAAATGCTGCATTAATTCAACATTGTCAGTAGAGCCGGTATCGGTTAAATCAATTTGTACAAGCACTGTATTACTAAGAGCGAGCTGAACTTGTGGGGTATTGAAAGTATATTTTTCAAATTCTTTACAAGCAACACACCAATCAGCATAAAAATCAACCATGACAGATTTTCCTTGCGTGTTAGCATCGTTCACCGCTTGTTTTAACGTAGTAAGACTGTTTACCTGAATAAATTCATTGTTAACCTTACTTGCGGTGAGCGCAGTAGTGGTGGTTTGCTGTGGAAAA
This sequence comes from uncultured Pseudoalteromonadaceae bacterium, assembly GCA_964629005.1. Lineage (GTDB taxonomy): Bacteria > Pseudomonadota > Gammaproteobacteria > Enterobacterales > Alteromonadaceae. The sequence continues at coordinate 3,806 of CAZVPC010000138.1, forward strand.
GCTAGTTGATAAGCCTGATGAGCACCAAAAAATAATGCAATAAAAATAATTAAAGAGCGTGTACCATACCAAAATCCATTGGCATTGTTCGAAGAACTGGCATTTTGGTTTGCCACATAAAAATAAGCTGCGCTAGCCAATATTAGTATTGCCCACAACCACTGAACGGCGATTTCTGGAATGATTCGTTCTAACAAAAGGATCGGCACTGCTAATAATAATAAGCCAAAAACATTTTTAACAATGTTCATCCAATTACCCGCTTTGGGTAATAATTTACCTCCAGAGCTGCCTAAAATTAATAATGGTAAACCCATACCTAAACTCAAGGCATAGAGGGCTGATGCACCAAGCACAACATCACCTGATTGTGAAATATAAAGTAATGCCCCGGTTAATGGTGCGGTGGTGCAGGGCGATGCAACTAAACCAGAAATAATGCCCATAATAATGACACCAGCAATTGAGCCCCCTTTTTGTTTATTACTAAGGTTATTCAGTCTGTTTTGCCAGCTACTCGGTAGTGCTAAATTGAATAGTCCAAACATCGACATCGCTAAGAAAATAAATAAAATGCTTAAACTAATTAATACTACTGGGTGTTGAAAGGCGGCTTGAAATTGAGCACCGGCCAAGGCAACCACGATACCGAGAATGGTGTAGGTTATCGCCATGCCTTGCACATAAAAGAATGACAGCATAAAGGCTTTTTTTGTCGTTAAATTTTTACCTTGACCAACAATGATTCCCGTTAAAATGGGGTACATTGGGAAAACACATGGGGTGAACGACAGTAATAAGCCACCAACAAAAAAGGCGACTAAGGTAAGCCATAAATTATCTTGTTTGAGCATATCCGCTAAACGATTTTGTTCGCTGCTTATGGGGGTGGCATTTTTGCTTATTTGTGGATCGGCTAAACGTATATTGTTTTTTAAGTCAGCACTTTTATTTAAAGCGTTAACAATGGCTTGTTGATTATTCGCTGAATGAGCAATGACTTTAATAAGGTCAACTTTTTTGGTTGTTGGTGGATAACATAAACCCTTTTTAGCACAGCCTTGATACCTTACTGAAATAATGCCATCGCTACTGGCTTGTTCGAGGTTGATGTTGAAACTAAGGGGTTGTTCGTAAACTTGTTGAATCCCAAAATATTCATCTTCATGCTCAATACCTTGAGGTAATTCTACGGGTGTAAATTTAGCGTTAATAGCAGAAAATTTGAATTGATGACGATAAAGGTAATAGCCTTCTTTAATGTCAAATTTAATGGTTAAGGTATTGCCTGATTGTTGAAAATCAAACTTAAAGGCTTCATCAACATCAACAAAGTCACTATCATTGCTAAATAGACTGGTTGAAGATAAATCGAAAATTGATTTTTGAGCTAGGGCATTATTTACAACCCCAATAGTCAAAAAGGATAAAAGCGTTAATAAAATAAATTGTTTAATGATAAACTTCATTTAGGTTACTTCATACTATCTGTTATCCAGTTCAAATAATGCTTATCGCCTTGCTGGATGTTCAATGCGATAATCTCTGGCACCCCAATACGGTGGCAATTCAGTTGTTTTTTACTTGAGCGGTTTAAATTTTTTACCACTAGTTTTAATCAAGGCACACTTCTTTCGCGCCCAACTGCTGAATCTAGGTTGAATATTATACCCCTAATCTTAATTAAAACTTAAGTGAGTTATTTAAGCTAAATCACTTCGCTTGAAAAAGACCTTTAAACCCCCATATTTGTTTCAAGGAAATTTTTGGGAATAACCATGTTTCGTATTTTATTTGTTTTTTTTATTATTGTGCCAATTATTGAAATTGCAGTGATCATGCAAGTAGGTGCCTTGTTAGGAGCTTGGCCAACGGTTGCTATAGTTGTATTAACTGCTTGGATTGGCGCTAAAAAAGTACGCGAACAAGGTATGGCAACGTTAACTTCGGTACAAACTAAAATGGCGCAAGGACAATTACCTAATGACGAAATTATTGCTGGTTTAATGTTATTAGTGGCTGGCATATTATTAGTAACACCGGGGTTTGTTACCGACGCATTTGGTATTGCGTTATTGTTCCCTAAGATCAGGTTGTTACTGGCTCGTTCAGTGAAACAACGAATGAAGGTTACTCAATCAAATACTTCGCCATTATTTACTGCATCACACTTTCAGCAAAAAAATAATGAACAAGTTACTGATAACCATCGCGGACAAACGATTGAAGGTGAATTTGAACGAAAAAAATAAAAAAATTAGCAAATGGGACTTGCGAACAACTTTTTAACCCCCATTTTTAAATCAAACTATTTTAAGCTGACCCTTTGGGGTTTATTTTATACACAACTCTCAGGAGAGAATAAATGAGCATTCGTCCACTACACGATCGCGTAATTATAAAACGCAAAGAAGTAGAGTCAAAATCTGCAGGCGGTATCGTCTTAACTGGTAGCGCTGCTGAGAAATCAACACGCGGTGAAGTTATTGCGGTTGGTAACGGCCGTATATTAGATAATGGTGAAGTTCGCGCTTTGGATGTAAAGGTTGGCGATCAAGTTATCTTTAGTGAAGGTTACGGCGTTAAAACTGAAAAAATTGATGGTGATGAAATATTGATTTTGTCAGAAAATGACATTTTAGCAATAGTAGAGTAACTCGTAGGCGGGGTTTGAACCGCGCTATTTTGAACACAAGAGATTTAATTCGTATAAGTGGGAGCTGATTTATCAGCAAGTGATCGGGAATAAATTCCCTCCTACAACAAACAAAATTTAGAGGAAGAAATAAAATGGCTGCAAAAGAGGTGTTATTCGGAAATGACGCGCGGGCAAAAATGTTACGCGGTGTTAATGTATTAGCTGATGCGGTAAAAGTAACGTTGGGGCCTAAAGGTCGCAACGTCGTTTTAGACAAATCATTTGGTGGCCCAACCATTACTAAAGACGGCGTTACCGTTGCCAAAGAAATCGAATTAGACGATAAATTCGAGAACATGGGCGCACAAATGGTGAAAGAAGTTGCTTCTAAAGCCAATGACGAAGCGGGTGACGGTACAACTACTGCCACAGTTTTAGCGCAAGCTATTGTTAATGAAGGTTTAAAGTCAATTGCTGCGGGTATGAATCCCATGGATCTTAAACGTGGTATCGACAAAGCTGTTATTGCTGCGGTTAGTGAGTTAAAAAACTTATCACAAGAATGTTCAGACAACAAAGCCATTGAACAAGTCGGTACGATTTCAGCAAACTCTGATGAAACTGTAGGTAAAATTATTGCTACCGCAATGGAAAAAGTTGGCACAGAAGGAGTTATCACCGTTGAAGAAGGTCAAGCATTAACTGATGAACTAGATGTTGTTGAAGGGATGCAGTTTGATCGTGGTTACTTATCACCTTATTTCATTAACAATCAAGAAAATGGTAGTGTTGAATTAGAAAGCCCTTTTATTTTGTTGGTAGATAAAAAAATCACTAATATTCGTGAATTATTATCAACATTAGAAGGTGTTGCTAAAGCGGGTAAACCATTATTAATTATTGCTGAAGATGTTGAAGGTGAAGCCTTAGCTACTTTAGTGGTAAATAACATGCGCGGTATTGTTAAAGTTGTTGCAGTTAAAGCGCCAGGTTTTGGTGATCGTCGTAAAGCAATGTTACAAGATATTGCTACCTTAACAGCGGGCACTGTTATTTCTGAAGAAATTGGTATGGAGCTTGAAAAGGCGACTTTAGAAGATTTAGGTCAAGCCAAACGTGTTGTTATTTCTAAGGACACCACTATTATTATTGATGGTATTGGTAATGAAGCTGACATTCAAGCGCGTGTTAACCAAATTCGTGGTCAAATTGAAGATTCTTCTTCAGATTACGATAAAGAAAAACTACAAGAACGTTTAGCTAAATTAGCTGGCGGTGTTGCGGTAATTAAAATTGGCGCGGCTACTGAAATGGAAATGAAAGAGAAAAAAGCCCGTGTTGAAGATGC
>CAZVPC010000139.1:0-7789 GCA_964629005.1 uncultured Pseudoalteromonadaceae bacterium
TGAGCATTACTTTCTTGTGGATCAAAAAATATCAATGATGCTTGTGCAAATGGCATCATAAAAATAAACATCAGTGTTATAAGTAGCTTTTTATTGGTCAGTAAATATTTCATCATTCATTCATTCCTTCTCATTATCAATGATCCAGTCATTCAGGTTATTTTGCTGCTAGCACTCTTTTGGCTATTATGGGGTTGCACAGCGGGGCAAGGTACACAGTAATAAGCACTGGCGAGCATCTTTAACTGTGATCAGACCATCCTTATCATGGTCTCTTTTGTCATCGGCACCTGTGGGTTTGGTATTTCTTGCTCGTAATATCAAGCCAATATCACTGCGATCAACATAACTGTTATTGTCAATATCGCAGGCGAGTCCAGCGCTAATTTGGCTAATTTGATGACTTATTTGCGTCTGCTTGTCGGCAACATCAGTGGCAATAGCGACTATATTGGTCACGCAGGGGTAGGTGGAATTACAATTGTTTAAAGGCAGAGTATATGAAAAGTTATAACTGCCGGGTGATAGTTTGGTAAGTTCGACTTTGTTGCCGTTAATGGTTAGTAAGCTGATGTCATTGTCGTCACTGACCGTACCATTTATGGTGACATTGGTGATCGGTGCGGTAAAACTATCACCATCGTTAGGGGTAAAGTCAAGCGTTGGTGCCGCGCTGTCTCGATATACCTTACGACTGTCTGAGCCAGTTTTATTACTATTATCACGGGCAATAGTGAATAAGGTATTTTCACCTAGGGTGAGTGGTACAAGCACTGAAAATAAAACTTCATTGCCATCATTCGGATTGTTACTTGAGCTGATTTGCGCATTGTAACCATTAACGGTAACGCTGGTAATACCAATATCATCTGTTGCTTTACCCGTTACGGTTATAGATTCACTTGCGAAAACAGTATTAGGACTAACATCAACAGAAAGTGTTGGCCCACCAATATCAATGACTACATCTACCCCAGAAATCACTTCGACATCGATAATACCAAAAGTAGTTATTGAACCTCCAACGGTTGCTTCTGCTTTGATATCATTACAGTAAGCATCGGGACCATGAAAAACAACTTCACCGGTGAGCACATTTTGTTGATCATATACTCGTACATTAGGTCGCCAAAAATAGAGTAACTCACCCGCCTGATCAAAATAACTACATTTTGCGGGCCACTGTGTTGTTATTTTAGGGTAGCTTAGTGTTTGTCCGTCGGTGACTCTATATTTAACGGTAACCGATCCCATAGGTACAATCAGATCTTGTAAAAAGGGTTGGCTAGCCGATAATGCTTGTTTGGTTAATAACCGATGAGGATTATAAGTCAGTATTTCTCGATAACTATTATTAGCGCCTTTAAAGGTAAAATCTATCGAGCTAATGTTCCACTTACTAACATCAAGCCCTAGTGCGGAATAATATAGGGTATTGAGGTCAACATAGTTTTTAGATCCTCCGGGTTCTAATGAACTAGCATTGATGAGAATTAAGCTTAAATCATTGGCCAGATAATTGCCTTCTAAAGTTAACTGTCCTTCAATAAATGCTTGGTTGGCTTGTATATCTACTTGGGTAGTTTGATCTGTGAGTACATAATTTCGATTACTGCTGCTATAAGCATTTGAGTCAATAAACATACTGACTAAGTAACCCTGAGAGCGGTAATAAGCCCAAAGCCATTGTTGATATGGTTGAGTTGTAGACGACGGCAAGTTTTCAACTAACCAGTCAATACCATTGTTTTGACTTGCTGTAGTGAAGTTTTGTGGAATAAAATTTTTATAAATATTACCTGCGGGGCCAAATAATCTGGTTTGGTATTTGGTTATTTCAACAGGGCCAGCAATATTAATATTACCCCCGATAGCACCCACATCTTCAGCCAACTTTATTTCAAATACTACATTTTTAATACCATCTTTTACTACCGTAAAAGGATCTATTTGAAAAACAAATGATTGGCCATCATCAAGAAAAAGATAGGCGTATATATACATTTCAGCATTCGCGGCCACAGGAAAGTCGAAGGTTAATTCATTGGCAGATATAAATTTATAGCCCGCAATTTGATCATAAAGAGAAATACCTGGCTCATTAAAATAAAATCGAACGTTGCTATTAGCTAAATTTACCCCGCTAGGAAGAATGATAGTGCCATGAACCGTAGCAATATCATTTTGCATTAAATCGAGTAGTACCGCTTGGCTTGGGGTAGTGTCAACGGCATCAACATAAATCGCAGGGCTACCATAAGTGTCATTGCCATTGCTAAAAGCAGCTCTCACACGGTATTTACGTGTGCTATTTTGTTCAACATTAACGGTTAGTGAATAGTCAGCTAACGCTATTATAGGATCAAAATATTGTGTTGCAATGCCGCTAAAAGCATCTGATTTTGCTTGAATGGTGTAAGATGAATACTCAAGCCCACCAAAAGAAACATTACCTTTTATTTCAACCGGATTAAGCACCACTTCTTGGGCAGATAAAGGTTGAGAAATAATTATAGTCACCAGTAATATTGTTATTAGTTTCGTGAACACAACCGTATTTAGAGTGCTAGTGTATAACAAGCCATGCTTCAACCACTGTTTGATCAAATTTGATCTTAATTTATTGGTCATGCGGAAATTCCTTCTTTCTTACTTGGCAGCTAAGGGGGTTGAGCATGAAGATAGGTTAAAAGTAAGAAAATTAAAATGGAGAAAAGCTAAGGAAAAACTAAGGGAGATAAAAATATTTAAAATCAAGGTGTTATTGGCAAAAGGCAAATCATAATTATCGGAACAAAGGTTTTGTTATTTTGGCTTTTCTTTATTTAATAGTCATGCTTTGGTTAAATATTAGACTATAATGATTTTAAATATGTTATTGAATAAGCAGTGCTAGCGTGGGGTTAAAAGAAGATTTTAAATTAGGTAACTGCCTTGTTCAACCAACAAGAGATTGCATTAAACGTGATCACCAGTTAATTCATCTGGAACCCAAAATGATGGCGGTATTGTTAACCTTAGTGGCGGGTAATGGTGAATTGGTACTGCGAGATGATTTGATGGACGCTGTTTGGCCTAATCAACTTATTGGTGGTGATGTCTTAAATACGGCTATTGCTGCACTTAGAAAGGCCTTGGGAGATGATAGAAAAAATAACACTTTTATTGAAACCATTCCGCGCAAAGGTTATCGCTTAGTGCAAACAGTGCAATTTTTAGGCTCCAATAAAGCTGTTAAAGCAGAGATAAAACCGGTAGTTAAAAAATATTATGCTGTTATTTTTGCGTTTCTAGCCTTGTTCTTTCTGCTGTTATTACTTTCTGAAAACGCTAATAAAAAAGAGAATAAGCAAGAACTTACCCGTAAAAACAATTTTTCGGCCATTGCGGTATTACCTTTCAAAGTGTTTGCTGAAGATCAACAATTATCGTATTTTTCAGATGGTTTAGTGGAAGAAATTATTCATCAACTAGCCTTAAATGGGGCTATTCCGGTTATTGCTAGAACCTCATCATTTAAATTTCGTCAATCAAACGAAGATATTCGAAAAATTGCTGAACAATTATCCGCACGCTATATCATCGAAGGTAGTGTTCGTAATATTGACAATGTACTTAGAATTACGGTGCAACTTATTGATGCTAGAACTAATACCCATTTATGGTCACGTGTTTTTGATGACCAAGGTGAAGGTTTGTTAACGCTGCAAGAAGAAATAAGCCAACGCGTTAATGATTTACTACCTACCGAAAATAGGCAATTTTACCATTCGCCGGTAGCAAAACTAGTGATGCCAAAAAATAAACAGGCTTATCAATTATTCTTACAGGGTCAGTCGTATATGCATGTTGGTGATGTTAAAAGCTACCTTAAAGCCGAGCAAGCTTTTTTTAAAGTAATCGACTTAGAGCCCAGTTTTTATCGAGCACGAATACGTTTAGCCGCAGTGAGCATGTTGTTATTTCAATTTGATCATTCACCGCTAAATGAAGCGGTGAGCATAGCACACCGGCAGCTTGATTTAGCTTTAGCCACCCAACCAAATTCGGCTGAAGCGTATGCCACCAAAGGTTTAGTTTATACTTATTTAAAAGATTATATTGCTGCGGAAAAGTCTTATATTAAAGCGTTACAATTGCAACCCAATTTACGCTTTGCCCAGCATAATTATGGTTTTATGTTATGGCGTCAGTCGCGTTTTAAAGAGGCGTTGATCCATTTAGAAACCGCATTGTCAACCAATCCACTCTCTAAAGTGAGTAATTTTTTGGTGGCGGAAACCTTGGCAAGTTTAGGAAAGCTTGACCTAAGTGAAGCACAATACCAGAGATGCGAAAGCGTTATTAAAGACTATTTTGGTTGTTATGCTGGTTTGGCAAATATTTATATTTTAAAAAGACAATTTAAAAAAGCAAAAAAAGAACTTGATATGGCTAAACGCTATGCGGGTAAAAATAATTTTTGGTATAACAATGTCGCCATAGCCTACAATTTACATACTGCACATAACCAACAGGCTGAGTTATTAATAGCTCGCTCAAAAAATCAAATGCCTAATGATTATAGCTTGTTAAAGAATGAATTTTTGTTGCGCTGGCAAGAACACTCATTGGTGAAATTTCGTCGTTATATAGAAAGCGTAAAAACAGCCTATCCTGCTGATATTGATGTACTTGCGATTGAAGTTCTGTTGTCATTCACGGAACAAAAAAATTGTACAAATATTATCAGTTTTTATCAAAATAACTATCTTACTCAGGTAAAAGAAAGTATTTGGGATATACAAGATGGCATATCTCATGGGCTAAATTATGCTCAGTGTTTATTCAAGGTGAAAAAAATAGCACAAGCTGAAAAAATTATACTCGGCGTTGAACACTGGCTTGCAGAGATCAAGTTGCCTAATAATATTGCGGGTCTAGTTTTTATTCGTTTGAAAATAGCCCAATTGAAAAATGAAACCGAGCAGGCTAAGCAACAGTATGAGCGCTTAAAGTCGCTGCATTGGATATTTTTTTGGCGAGTAAAGCAAGAGCTTAAGCTATTAGAAAATACAAGTTAGTTACATATAACGTAATGATATTTAAAATTAACGCTTGACATATTATGTCGTAGCTTCTAAATTAGTTTAGTGTCTTTTAATGTTTTTAAAAAGACTTATTAAACCTAGATCCAGCAATCGAGACACGGATAATAGCGCAGTTCCTTGATTCGCTTAGCTATATGGAAAAATGATTCATCACCAATAAGGTGATACCGCAATTTTTCATTACGCTAATCAAATCAGATAGCGACATTCTTATTTCGCGCCCAACTGCTGAATTTAGTTAGAGGAGATCGATGATGGATTATTTATTGATGGTAGAAACGTGGGTCATTGTTGCCGTAGTTTTGTCGCTCGCTGAAATCATTGTACCGGGTGGTATTTTACTTAATTTGGGCCTTGCCTCGTTATTGGTTGCTTTAGGTATTAAATTCGCCATTTTGGATACTTGGGTTATGGTGCTTACTGTGTGGTTTATCGTAGCGACCTTTTTATTGTTTTTCCTTAATTTTTTTACTAACAAATTTTTTGGCAGTAAACAAACTGTTGATAACGTCGATGAAGATCTTGACGTGTTTGGTCGTGAAGTTTTGGTTGTGGATAATATTGGTCCAGGAACTCAAAAAGGGCGAGTGGAATATCAAGGAACGACATGGAGCGCCCTAGGTGATGGTTCTGAAATCGTAGCAGGCAGTCACGCTAAAATTATTTGTAAAGATAATATCTCATTGGTTGTTGAAAAAGTTTCTTAACCAATATTAAAACAACAAAAAATAAACATAGCATCAAAGGAGTTACAAACTGTGTTAGCAATATTTACTTTTATTCTTATAGGATTACTGTTTTTACTGGTTAAGTTGATCTTAATTGTAGAAATGCGTGAAGTTTGTGTAGTCGAACGTTTGGGAAAATTTCGCGCGATCATGCAACCGGGTATTCATTTTTTGATCCCATTTTTTGATCGGGTTTCCTATCGGCATGAAACGCGAGAGCAAGTCTTGGATATTCCTTCGCAAAGCTGTATTTCTCGCGATAATATTCAGATTGATGTTGATGGCTTGGTTTATATTCAGGTGATGGATGGTGCGAAAGCGAGTTATGGTATTGAAGATTACCGTAGAGCAAGCATTAATTTAGCGCAAACTACTATGCGTTCGGAAATAGGCAAACTTAAATTAGGACAAACTTTTTCTGAACGCGATCAGCTTAATGAAACCATCGTTCGTGAAATAGACAAAGCCTCTGACCCATGGGGTATTAAAGTGTTACGGTATGAAGTTCGTAATATCACGCCCTCGCATAATGTCATTCATACCTTAGAAAAACAAATGGAAGCTGAGCGGCGAAAACGTGCTGAAATAACGCTAGCTGAAGCGGAAAGAGAATCAACCATAAACTTGTCTGAAGGTGAACGCAAAGAGGCTATTAATATTTCTGAAGGTGACAAACAACGGCAAATTAACGAAGCTCATGGGCGAGCCAAAGAGATTGAAATTCTTGCCGATGCGACCGCAGAAGGTATTACTATGATTGCGTCAGCGTCAGCTAAACCTGGTGGAGATAAGGCAATAAAGGTGCGTTTACTTAATGAATTTATTAAACAAACAGGTCAAATATTGGCAACCGCTGAGGTGTCGATATTGCCTAGCGAAGTAGCAAGGTTAGAGGGCTTTTTTAATGGTATGGAACAAGTCACACAAAATACTCATGCACAACACGGAGGTAAATAATTATGTTGGCTAATATTAATCCCATCGACTTATTTGTGTTAATTGTGTGGGCGGCAGTATTTTTGATTTTGGCGTATAAATTTATTCAAGCTATCTGTTTAGTCCCAACAAAATCGGCTTATGTGATCGAACGTTTGGGCAAATACCGCTGCACCTTAGAGGCAGGATTTCACGCCTTGATCCCTTTTGTTGATCGTGTCGCTTATGTGCAAGACTTAAAAGAAGAAACCATTGATGTACCGCCTCAAGAATGCTTCTCTAAAGATGAAGTTAATGTGGAGGTTGATGGCGTTATTTATATTCAAGTAGTTGATCCGGTAAAAGCCAGTTATGGTATCACCAATTATCGTTTTGCTGCGATGCAATTGGCACAAACGACAACGCGTTCAGTGATTGGTACCTTAGATTTAGATCGCACCTTTGAAGAACGGGATTTGATCAGCGCTAAAGTCGTTGATGTGCTAGATAAAGCGGGTGAAGTTTGGGGTATACGAGTGCATCGTTATGAAATTAAAAATATTACCCCACCGGTAACGGTTAAAAATGCGATGGAATTGCAAGTGAATGCCGAACGTGAGCGTCGCGCAATTTTAGCCAAAAGTTTGGGTGACAAACAGAGCCGTATAAACCGCTCTGAGGGGCTGAAAACGGAGATGATTAATATTTCTGAAGGTGAAATGCAACGCCGTATTAATGCGGCCGAAGGTAAAGCGGAGGAAATTACCGCTATTGCGCGAGCAACGGGTGAGTCGATCGCTAAGGTTGCCAAAGCAATATCTCAACCCGGCGGGGAACAAGCCATTGAAATGCAGTTAAAAGAACAATATCTGTTGCAAATGTCAGGATTAAGTAAAGCCGATCGTAAAGTGATTTTACCGGCTAATTTACTTGATTTTGAGCAATGGTTGAGTGTGTTAGGTTTGCAAAAAAGTTAACCTTGTGAGCTTAACTTTTTAACACTAATCGTTAAGATAAGAAAATAAATCAGCATAAACGAGTTGATAACCAAGTTTA
>CAZVPC010000140.1:0-7731 GCA_964629005.1 uncultured Pseudoalteromonadaceae bacterium
ATTTTTCCTACGTATAAAGTAGATCACCTAATTAATGAAACTGGTATAACCTTAAGGTGAAGTCTTGATCACACAGGTGTTAAACAAACAACAAAGGGAGCCGCAGCTCCCTTATTTATTTTAGCTGGCTGTAAATTACCAAATTTTCACACGTTTTTCAGGCGCAATATACATTTTGTCACCCGCTTTAACGCCAAAAGCGCTATAAAACTGTGGCATATTTGACAATGAACCTAAAGCACGAAATTCACCCGGTGAATGAGGATTAGTCGCTACCAGATTACGTAGTGTTTTTTCAACCATTTTCGAACGCCAAATTTGTGCATAGCCCATAAAAAAACGTTGATCGCCAGTAAAGCCATCAATAACAGGGGCATTCTTGCCGTTTAATGATGCTTTATACGCTTTATACGCAATAGTAACGCCCGACAAATCACCAATGTTCTCACCTAAAGTTAGTTTTCCATTAACATTCAAACCATCAAATACTTGATAAGCACTATATTGATCAACCAAGGCTTTGGTACGTTTGCCAAATTCAGCTAAGTCTTGCTTTGTCCACCAATTACGTAAATTACCTTTATCGTCGTATTTTGAACCTTGATCGTCGAAACCATGTCCCATTTCATGACCAATAACAGCACCAATACCACCATAATTTACCGCGTCATCAGCAGCCATATTAAAGAATGGCGGTTGTAAAATTGCCGCAGGAAAAACAATTTCGTTTACCGTAGGGTTGTAATAAGCATTAACAGTTTGAGGGGTCATTCCCCATTCCCATTTGCGAATAGGTCCACCTAACTTATCAAGTTGTTTTTGTAGTGTCACTTGGCGCGATCTCAGCACGTTACCCACTAAATCATCTGCTTCAATATCGAGAGCTGAATAATCTTCCCATTTATCAGGGTAACCAATTTTAGGTGTAAAAGCGGCTAATTTAACATGTGCAGCTTTTTTGGTGTCAGCAGACATCCAAGCAAGTTCATCGATACTGTTACCGTAAGCGCTACGTAAATTTTCCACCAACTGACTCATCCGAGATTTTGCTTGTGCCGTAAAATGACGTTTTACATAAACTTTACCAATAACCTCACCTAAATTGTGATTGACTACCGCAACACCACGTTTCCAACGAGGACGTTGTTCTTTACGACCACTGAGTTGTCGAGAGAAAAAATCAAAATCTTCATTGTCTAAATCAGCCGTTAAGTAACTAGCAAAGCTACTTAACGCATGAAAAGTTAGATAGGTTTGCCAATCTTTAAGCGAAGTTTCAGCATATATTTTTCCAAAACCTTGTACATAATCAGGTTGATTAATAATAATATCTTTTTGCTGACTAATCCCAATGCCGGCTAAAAAAGCATCCCAGTCAAAGGCATCAGACAAGCTATTTAACTTGTCGGTGGCAAATTTATTATAGCGTTTTTCACTGTCGCGCGTTTGTACCCGCGTCCAATGATATTTGGCTAATTTAGTTTCTATAGCCATAATAGTTTTCGCGGCTTGTTCACCATTAGCTAAACCAGCAATGTTAAACATCTTAGCAATGTGCTTAACATAACCATCACGCAATTTTACAAAACGTTCCGCTTTATTAAAGTAATAATCTCGATCAGGTAAACCTAAACCGCTTTGCCAAAGATGAGTGGCATAACGGTTTGAGTTCTTAGCATCAACATCAATATAAAATGCTAAAGGACCACCGATACCCGTTGCTTGAGATTGTCCTAAAAATGTGGCTAGATCATGTTTATTAGCTAATTTATTAATATCAGCAAAAATAGCATTAAGTGGCGTGGTTCCTAGATTATTAAGTTTATCGGTATTCATAAAAGATCGAAATAAATCGGCAACTTTTTGTTCATCTGTGCCTTTTTTCAAATCTTTAACTGCCGCAAGTTCTTCAATGATCGCTTTAACATCATTGTCAGCTTTGTCCCGTAGATCATAAAAAGAACCAATGGCAGTTTTATCATCAGGGATATCATGCGACTTTATCCAGCCCCCATTAATATATTGATAAAAATTGTCTTGCGGGCGAACACTATAATCAATATTGGCTTGATTGATCCCCGAAGTTAATGCTTCATTTTGTACCATCGGAGTTACCGCTTTTGTGGTGATTTGTTCATCTTTTGCTGGTTTGTCATTACAACCAGCAAGTAGTAATAATGAAGAACAAACAGCCGTTGTTATTATCGTTTTCATTGTTGTACCTAAATGTATTTATTAAATTTTTGTTAACCGTTCGATATTACGAGTTCTGCACATTAATTTCTAGTGAGTGAAACATCTATTTACATTTATAACGTCATTTTGCGTATGAATCTTTTTACGGTGTTGTTTGATTGCGACGATTTAAAAATAAATTCACCGCACACTCGCACATTTCTTCAATATTACTGGCATCGGCATAAATACCATCAATGAGTAAACGGGCAATACCGTGTAATGTTGCCCACGTAACTTGTGCTAGTCTAAGGGGGTTTTCATTGCTCGGCATTAACCCTTGTTGTTGCCAAATTTTGGTCATTTCTAACTGATACTGAAAACTAGGATAAGCAATATCTCGTAGCGACTGCGTACTTTTATTAGTTTTCCAAAGTGTGCTACCAAACATTAATTCGTACAACGACGGATTGTCGGTGGCAAACTTAACATAAGCATGAACAAAGCGACGATATTTATCGGGCGTTGAAAACTGCTGCTGTTGAAAAATTTGCTCTGATATTTTTTGCCACGCAATAAAACCTTGTGTTGCAATAGCGCACAGTAGATCATTTTTATCTTTGAAATGATGATAAGCCGCCGTGCGCGAAACACCAACCTGCTCAGCCAATTTTCGTAATGACAAATTTTCGACACCCTCAGCACTAATGATCAGCGTTGCCGAATTAATTAAACTGGTGCGTAGATCACCATGATGATAACGCGTTTTAATGACGTTATTATTGGCTTTTATTTTATCACTCATGGCTACAACGTTTTCCTATGCGGAACGGCTACGTTAGAAAAAATAATCCCCGCAACTAACGACATAAAAATTAAGAACGCTTGTGAACCAATATCTGACGAGGTGGTTGCTAGCATATTTTGTCCTGAAACTAGGCTATTTAAACCAATATAAACTTTACTGCCCGGTACTAATACCACTAAGCCTAATAAGCGAACAATACTTGAAGGCAGGTTCATAAGGCGTGAAAATAAATTACTATAGATACCCAAAGCAAATGCGCCAACAAAAGCGCCCAAGGCAACCCCCAGATAAGTACTTGCCCAAACACTAATGCCATAAGCAATATAGCCAGCAATAATGCCCCAAACGGCGTCTTTTTTGCGCGCTTTAAATAAAATCACCAAACTAATAGATAAAATGGTTACCGCTATCCATGATGTCCATGCAGGAGTGATCACCGGTGGCACAAAATTTTCTTTACCCCAGAGTAATTCTGCCAGCGCGAGCCCAAGTACAGCACCAAAATAAATTTTAAATAAGACCATGACCCCATCCATGATCCTTGCCGTACCCGACATTAAATGACGCGCAGCAAGTTCAGACAAACCAACGGTTAATGACAAGCCCGGAATAAACGCAATAATGCTGGATAAAATGACCATAGCAACATTAATACTAGGATCAAATAACGTAATGGCCGATGCCAGCATCGCGGTTGTTAATGCGGCAATAGGCTCTAACATTTCAGTTACCCGGCGAGATTTTTCTGCCCAAGCGACAAAACCAAAGACCACAAAGCCTAATAATGTCGACCAAATAACATCATTCCAACTAGTATGCATTAACATCGCAAAAGCACCGCTAGAAGCACCAAAGGCCAAAAAAGTAAAAATAAAACCATAAGGAGGTGGCTTATTGTTAATTTCTGCCAAACGTGCAATCGCTTCAACTAAACTACGTTGACCTGAGGTTAATTCATCAACAAGCTCGTCAATTCGTGCCAGAGAGCCTAAATCTATTTCACCAGGTGTCACCCGAACTAAATGGTTATATTGCTGATCGTCATCATCATCCGATAGAATAAAAGTCAGTGACGTTGGTGAAATAATAAATGATGCTCGCAATTGTAAAAATTGCGCTATGTTTAATAAATTATCTTCTAATCGATATGCGGTTGTTCCCAATTTGTGTAATGCTTTACCTAACCGAATAATGAATCGACGTTTTTGATAAAAATCATCAGTTTGTAACATAGAATAACTTGTTCCAAAATTCACAGTGTTTTAGGCTATGGTAATAGATTTTTTACTAAAAAAATAATTTAATTTAGAGGTAAATAATGACCTTGTTAATTATACTGCTAGCAGTATTTGCAGGAGTTGCTTTAATGGTAGTATTCGGCCAGCGTTTTGGTGCTCTAATGCCAGCACAACAACAACAAAAATTTGCCAAGATCAGTCAAATTTTAGTCTTTGTACTGCTAGTATCAGCACTAATAAAAATGCTTTTATAATGATTATTTTGAAACTATTGATGAAATAGGGGTTAACATGTTTGAAATTCCGCAAGTAAATTTGAAAAATAAAGTATCGAATCAAGAGTGGCGAGCTCGGGTAGAACTTGCCGCGTGTTATCGATTAGTGGCAATGCATGGTTGGGACGATTTGATCCATACCCATATCTCAGCACGTATCCCTGAGACCGAATATTTGCTCATTAATGCCTTTGGCTTAGCCTTTGAAGAAATTACCGCATCAAATCTAGTAAAAATAGATATTGACGGCAATATGATCAACGAAAATTGTCCGTTCGAAATTAATCCCGCAGGTTTTACCATTCATAGTGCGGTACATCAAGTACGCCAAAACGATCTTTGTGTTTTGCATTTACATACCAACGAAACTATTGCGGTAGCCAGCTTAAAAGAGGGTTTATTACCACTTAGCCAATATTCGATGTTTGCTTTAGCGTCAATGAGTTATCACAACTATGAAGGGTTGGCTGTCAATCAAACTGAAAAAACACGTTTACAACAAGACTTAGGCGACCACAATTTTATGCTATTACGCAATCATGGCGCTTTAACCGTAGGTAAAACGGTAGGTGATGCGTTTATGCAAATGTATGATTTGATCAGGGCTTGTCAGGTACAACTACAAATTCAAGCCACGGGTAGTAAAATGATCTTAGTCGATCAAAGCATTGTCGACGGCATTAGAGCACAAGCAAATATTGTTCACACTGGTTTAACTGGCGGTCAAAAAGCATGGCCAGCAATGTTGCGGCGAGTATTTAGAGCCGATTCTTCTTTCGCCAGCTAATATGAGAACTATTTAGCTTTGATTAACTGCAAAAAAGAACTGAATACTGAAACCGTCATGCTGAATTTACCTATAAGTATACATATAAGTTGACCCTTTTGCTTGTTTGGTATATAAATATGTTGACTACAGTATTGTGTATGTAAATATAAAGGTTGACAATGAGTATAGAGAAGATCGTTGCTAAGCAATATCGAGATAAAGTAAACCAAGCTGTGAATCAGTTTGATAGTTTTTCTATACGACCACAAGAGGGATGGCTAAGAACAGTTAGAACGGCTCTTGGTATGTCAGGTACTCAACTAGCAAAGCGGCTTGGTGTTACCAAATCCAGAGTGTCAAAAGCAGAACAAGATGAACCTTTAGGAAGCGTAACATTAAAGACTATGCGAAACATGGCCGAAGCTATGGATTGTAAATTTGTTTATGCCGTTGTGCCCAATGAAAATGTAGAAGTGATCATTGGGCAACGTGCGAAAGAAAAGGCACGATTACAGGTGAAAGCAGCTTCTACCTATATGGCACTCGAAGCACAGTCATTGAATAAAGAGCAGCTTGAGTTTGAAATTGAACGAATTGCAGCACAAATTATAGACAAAATGCCTTCGGACTTTTGGAATGATGAATGACTGATACGGATTCTACATTGGGTGATTATCCAGACGGAGCAACTCTTCTTGAGCCTGACGAGCTTGATGGTCTGCGTTTTAAGCATGTCTCGACGAGAGCTTGATCAACTTGAGCAAGCTGGAATTACAGACGGTATCAAATGGTTAGCTAAGCAGAAGAGTCCAGAGCTGTTATCAGAAGCTTTTGTTTGTGAACTGCACAGAAGGTTATTTGGCAGTGTATGGAAATGGGCGGGTACGTTCCGCCGAACAGAGAAGAATATTGGTGTTGACCCTTTGCAGGTAGCCATTCAGCTAAGACTGTTATTAGATGATACAAAGTACTGGGTCGAACATGTAACCTATGAGCCAAAAGAATTGGCGGCAAGGTTTCATCACAAATTGGTCTATATTCATCCGTTTCCCAATGGTAACGGTCGTCATGCTCGCATAATGGCTGATGCGATTTTAACTAAACTATTAAATAAACCTGCCATTAATTGGGCAGGCAATTACAAGCTGGAAGCCATGAATGAGCGCCGCAATGAATATATTGCAGCGCTTCGAGCTGCCGATGGACATGAATTTAGTGCATTGCTGAAATTTGTCGGCGCTTGATAAACTTCTGGACTGATAAATAACGATCAACCTCCAGATCAGAAGCCCTCTAAGACAACCTAGAACAACGAAATAAAGTTTATCTTTATAAAACAAAAAGATACAACACATTTCAGCTTACCTTGTCTCCTTTGTCGCCAAGCTGAGTCCCAAAAGTTAAAATATGATGATATCGATAGTTACAGTACTGATATCATCATTTTTTTAAACCACAAGCGGTTTACATTTAATCATTTACACGGCGAATGACACCGTATAAAAATAAAATTGTAAACTAACTTTGCTTGTGTTAGTTTATGTTTGTTAAATTATACGGCGGTAATCGCCGTATAATACTGGTGAATTAAACGTCTGAAAGGCTTTAAGCTTGGTTGATAACACAACGTTAGAAGATAGTGTTGCGAAAGAGACTTATAAACAGTCACTTAAATCGCTTTTGCCTTATGGCATGCTGGCCACTAAAAAGTGGCTTGCTGCACAAGGCTTAAGTGCTCATGCACTAGATAATGCAGTAAAGACGGAAACCTTGTTGTTGCTTGCAACAGGCGTTTATAGCCAATATTCCCGCGCTATAAGCTGGGAAGGTGTTGTCGCTTCCATGCAGCGCATGGCGATTGAGAACAAGGCTGATGATAATAAGCCCTTTAATAGTAAGAAAGTGCTTCCCCCTATGTTAGTAGGTGGCTTATCCGCATTAGCGCTGTCTGGTTTGTCACAATATCTATCATTGGGCAGTACGCAGCATGTTCACTTATACGCTCAAGACAAGCTGCCAACATGGTTAGCACGCTTGTCATTGTCGGCCAAGTTTGAAGGACATAGTACAAAGCTATTGTGGCCAGAGGAGCTGCTGCAAGACGAGAAGTTTGTTAAACAACATGATTGGGAGCAGGCGTTGCCGCCTGTTTACTTTTCATGCCCTGAAAAAGCAATCTTTGAAGTGCTGTTAAATGTGCCTGATAACGTTAGTTTTGAACATGCGGACGAGCTCATGCAAGGCATGGTGAATTTGTCACCCAGAAAGCTGGATGCTTTATTGGCGGCATGTAAAAGCGTAAAAGTTAAACGACTATTTTTCTGGCTGGCAAAGCGCCAGAACTATCCGTGGTTTAAGAAACTGGATGAGAATTGCTACGACTTAGGCTCTGGTAAGCGTGTTGTGGCCAAAGGAGGAAAATTGGATAAGGATTATTTGATTACTGTGCCATCGCATATGGTGCTA
>CAZVPC010000141.1:0-7703 GCA_964629005.1 uncultured Pseudoalteromonadaceae bacterium
ATCTTCATTGATTACGGGTATAAGCCAACCTACCTCTTCCAATCTAATATTTTAGCACTTAATGGTATTAAAGTAGCGCGTGAAATAAAAGAAAGCTCGGCAAGTAACGATGCTAGCGATAAAGGTGAATATCGCCATTATATGCTTAAGGAGACTTTTGAGCAGCCAACCGCAATTCGTAACACCTTAGAAGGACGCTTAGTCGCTGGTCAATTGAATATTAATGCTTTTGGTGATGATGCTGATAATATTTTTAAAACAATAGCGCATGTACAAATTATTGCTTGTGGCACCAGTTATCATTCTGGCATGGTAGCTCGTTATTGGTTAGAAGCTTTAGCCGGTGTTTCTTGTAATATTGAGATCGCCAGTGAGTTTAGATATCGTAAATCACATGTGCCGAAAAATGCGTTAATCGTTACCATTTCACAGTCAGGAGAAACAGCCGATACGTTAGCCGCATTGAGGCTTGCCAAAGAACTTGGCTATAAAGCCAGTTTAGTTATTTGTAATGTCGCTGGCTCGTCACTGGTACGTGAATCTGATTTAGCTTTTATGACCAAAGCAGGCGTTGAAATTGGTGTCGCCTCGACCAAAGCCTTTACTACGCAATTAGTAGCGTTGTTAATGATGACATTAGCCATTGGTCAACATCATGGCATGTCGAGTGATAAACAAGCTGAAATAGCCCATTCATTAATGGCTTTACCTAGCAAACTAGATGAAGTGTTGGCACTAGCAGAATCGATTGAGGAGTTGGCAGAAGATTTTGCCGATAAACATCACGCCTTGTTTTTAGGCCGAGGTGATCAATACCCCATTGCCATGGAAGGAGCTTTAAAACTAAAAGAAATTTCTTACATTCATGCCGAAGCTTATGCTGCTGGCGAACTTAAACACGGGCCATTAGCATTAATTGATGCCGAAATGCCAGTTATTGTCGTTGCCCCGCAAAATGATCTCATTGAAAAACTAAAATCAAATGTTGAAGAAGTGCGTGCTCGCGGTGGTTTAATGTATGTATTTGCCGATTCTAATGCTAATTTCACCAGTGACGACACCATGAAAGTAATTAATGTACCGGTATGTGATGAGCTAATAGCACCCATTGTATATACCTTACCGTTACAATTACTTTCATATTATGTCGCTATAATAAAAGGTACAGACGTTGATCAGCCGAGAAATTTAGCTAAATCAGTCACGGTTGAATGATAAAAATTATATATAAAGTACTGTTGTAGGAGTTAAATAGAGTACGAAACAAGCTAATAAATATTAGGCGACAACTAGCTTGGCCGGTTTTGGTACAAAATAGAGGCGTGGAAGGTTGAGCCTAGCAAGGAAATTCCTCATGGGATCCGCTATAACTTGACACTACACAATAATCATAACAAGCGGATTATGGGGTTCGACAACGCACATGCAGTGAAATCAAAAAAGAAAGATCGATTTAAAGGACGGATAATCGCTTTCGATCATCAGCATAAGTCAACTATAGATAAAAGTACTCCTTAACGTCTTTTCTAGTGCTCAACAGTTGCTAGGTGATTTCTTCGCCGAAGTTAATCGAATTTTGAGAGAGGTTACACAGTGAGTAAGTTAAAAATTGGCATTATGCCCAGAAAGCAGTTTCAACGTAGGATCCTTGATATTGCATCAGGAAAAATAACAGCTAAGCGTGGTGAGCCAAAAATATGGTTCAACTCTATAAAATCGCTTGGTGAAGTATTAAGTGATAATAACATTCGATTATTGAAACTAATCAACGAGCACCATCCAGAAAGTCTTGGTGAACTCGCTCGATTGAGTGGACGGCATACCAGCAATATCAGCCGTACACTTAAAACGATGGAAAAGTATGGCATAGTTGAATTGAAAAAACATGCCCAAAAAGTGCAAGTCATTACTAAGGCGACAGAATTCGATATTCGATATGCTATAGCTTAATGTCTATTGGTACTGACATTAGCGGTTATTATTTGTGCAATAGTTAGCGACTAGAATATCTAGTAGCTAACTATTGATGTAGCACTTTATTTTTCATAGTCAATTTTGTTAATAAACCAAATAACAGCACCTTCAGGGGTGTTTACAACAGCTTCGTCATCAATTTCTTTTTTTAGTAATGCCCTAGCCATTGGTGAGTCGATAGAAATATAGTCTTTTGCCTCGCCATAAATTTCTTCTGGGCCAACGATCCTAAAAGTTAAAATATCACCATTTTCATTTTCAACCTCAACGCGAGCACCAAAAAAAATTTTTCCTTCTTGTTGAGGAGAATAATCAACAATTTTCAAATCAGGCAATAATTTTCTAATATAGCGAACGCGCCGATCTATTTGACGTAGCACGCGCTTATTAAAAGTATAATCAGCGTTTTCTGATCTATCACCTAAACTGGCAGCCCAAGAGACTATTTTAGTGATTTCTGGTCTTTTAACTTTCCAAAGGTAGTTATGCTCTTCTTGAAGTTTTTTATAACCTACGCGAGTTATTAATTTAGTTTTCACAGTTTATTTTCTTCTTAGATCATTTAAGATTTGGCTTTAATAAATAACATTATTGTGCAAACTATAATTTTATGACACTAAATTGTAGTGCGCTTTCGGGGATAATATCCTTCTTACAAAAAAATTTAAGGAGAGTAATAAAAATAAATAATGTTTAGTCGAAAGAATATTTTTGCCGTAAATAAATGATAAGTATAGCCGAAGTTTTGAATGGCCCACCCGACAGGATTCGAACCTGTGACCTCATGCTCCGGAGGCATGCACTCTATCCAGCTGAGCTACGGGTGGGAATTACAAGTTGAGCATTCTATAAAAAGCCAAGAGTGAATACCAGCACTTAATTGCTTATACTCTAGTTTTTATGATCAACTCATAGTATATACTCATGAATGAATTTATTGTCGGTTTTCTTGGTGCTAGCAAAATAGAAATGATCGCTTCTTTATCTGGCTTTTTTTGTGTATTTTTGATCATTAAACGCAGTATATGGAACTGGGCGTTTGGCTTGATCCAAGTAACGTTATTTGTCTGGGTATTTTATCAATATAAACTTTATTCTGATGCGCTACTTCACATTATTTATATTGGCTTGCAATTTTATGGATGGTGGAATTGGTTACACCATAAAAGCAATCAACAAGAATTAATTGTTGAATATACTTCGTGGCAAGACGTTTTAATTTGGTCTATCTGTTGTGCCATTGGCGCACTCATCCTTGGCTATATCATGGCAACCTATACTGATGCTTCATTTGCCTACGCTGATGCCTTTATTACTTGCACGAGTTTAATTGCTCAGTGGTTACTCACTCGTCGTCATTTACTTAATTGGCTTTTTTGGATAGCCGTTGATATGGTTGCTATCACCATTTACTTTCAAAAGGGTCTATATCCGACTTCGGTCTTGTATGGTACTTTTTTGATCATGGCCTGTATCGGTCAATATTCATGGTGGCAGCACTATCAGCGCCAAAAGGCAGCAACGGATTCAATAAATTAGCCTTTCTTGCTTTATCAACAGGAGTCATCTGGTTTATGATGTGATCAATATCCGCTCTACTTAAAAGATAGCAATTTAGCAAACATTATGACTTTAAACGTAAAACCAACCACTAGCCCCAATTTATGCACGATCACTTTAGTGGGAAATTTAGTTAATGCGCCACAAATTCGCTACCAAGCAAATCCTGTACTTGCCATTGCAGAAATGACTATTGCCACACACAACCGCTGGTTTGATAAAGCAAGTAATAGTTTTAAAGAATGGACCAGTTATCACCCTGCTAATGCCATAGGTGAACTAGCAGAGTTTGAATTAGCCCACGCGAAAAAAGGTGATATAATTTTATTGCAAGGATATTTATCGCACAGTAAAAATTCTGCAAAAGAATTATTAATGGCAACTTTTGTACAAACATTTGCTAAAGGTTTTAGTCAGGAGATTAATCAACTACATTGCAGTGGTCAATTGATCTCACCGTTCAAACTTAATATAACCACCAACAATAAAATGTTTGCTGAAGCGACTATTAGCATTACTCAACAAATCATTTCACCCAGCAATCAAAATAAGCACAAAATAACCATTAAACGCCCCGTTCATATTTGGGGTAAACAAGCACAGTATTTAAGTGAACATAGCAAGATAAACGACAGCTTAATTGTTGAAGGTAAGCTCAATTATTTAAATAATGCTGATAAAGCACAATTGATTGAGGCGAAACAAATCATCTTATTAAAAACAACACCATAGCAATTATTCATTGATTGGCGTATTAAATACTTTAGAAAAAAACAAACTATTGGCGAGTAACTTAGCGCTGCCGTACCAATAACCTCGAAAAATAAAATCATCTGTGGTTGCAATAATTCTCCCTTTAGCCACATTATGAGCAACTAATACCGGATTACGAGCAATAATATTGACTAAATTTTTATCGCTATAACCACTCATTAAAGGCTTTTCTTGGTAGTTAGCAACCGCAATAAAAGGTTTAGACGGTTGTTCCATAATTAAGGTACTGTTTCTAAACACGGGTAACTTGCTTTGTTGATAACCGTAAGTTAGCGGGTGACTAAGATCTAAAGTTGAAGCAAAAATAGCTCCCGCAATACGTTTGCGCGCCGCGAGTTTTTCTCTGTCTTGATATTTTAAATTATCGGTTGAAAATAAATGATCAAGTTGGCTGTCGCTGACGAAATCAACCTTTAAAAGCTCTTTATCTGACAACCATTTAGCCGCACGTTGCTGTGCGAATAAAGTACCACCCGCTTTTAACCAAGCCGTTAGTTTTAATTCAACCTTAGTCGAAATTTTAGTGTAATCACCATCAACCAATATAATATGGCTATATTTTGAAAAATCGATATTGGCTAACCGAGAGTGTTCAATAACACTAACGGGGATATGCAAGGTATCATCTAAATAAAACAGCACTTCACCCGCTTCATATTGCGAAATACCCACCCCGCCAACTAATAATACCTTTATTGGTTTTAACTCTGCAAACGAGCGGCTACCTAAATCGATGCCGGTTGGTGTTAACCCCGTATTAAGCGCAAAAAGCTGAATAGCACTATTTTTGCTGGCCGCAAATAAGCGTTTTTGCCAATGATCTTTTGTTTGCAGACCCGCAGGAATAATAATACTACCCGACTGAAACAAATGCTCCGCACCCTTAATGTCACTGGAAAATGTTTTTGTCGCCACTCGCGCTTTTATTCCTTGCGATAATAAATCATTTAATAACTCAGGTGCTAAAAAGTTATGCCACTCAAAAGCATACGCATAAGCGTTTGCTGATGGCATTATTGGTTTATTAACACTCGGTTGCCACACATTTTCTTCTAACTTTAAACCCCATGCTCGTTCAATAGGATAAAATTCAATATTCATCGCTAATGGCATTGTCCAGCCAGACACGTCATAAAAAGTGTTATCTTGAAAGTTAGTCTCTTGGTTAAACAACGCCTGAATTAAGCGATATTGTGGTTGTACTATCGGGATAAAATAACTATTTTTTGCAGAAATAATTTTGCCTTGATGACGAAAATCATGGCTTAACGCGTAAATTTTAATTTGATGTTGTTGCAATTTATCAAGAAAAGCGTTTAAACGATAATTATCTTTATCTTGGTGAATTAAATAACCGGTAAATTTTTCTTTTTTTGCAGCAACTTCCGCTTGTTGATAAAAAGTACTGCGATATTTGGCTAATTTTTTTCGATTTTGCCAAGCCCCTTCAATAGTTGAGAGTGACGTTAACACGTGATTTTGAATACTAAACTCAAAAGTCAGCAAACCATTAATTGTTTGCTGTTGATAACCGCGACTACTCGCCTGTTCAAATAAAAGACCAATCGCGCCATTAATATCAGGAAAAGTTGAGCCTTTTCCATAGTAAAAATCATCAAAACTTTCTTGGCTAAAATACAAACGTTTATGATCATCTAACGTTTTAGCATGGTATTTGGCCAGAATATTAGTTAATTCTATATTCGCTTGCGGCGTTAACGGATGTGTACGTGAGGCGATACCAGGTTGAAAAAAATAGCTACTATTAGCGCCCATCTCATGAAAATCAGCCAAAACATTTGGCTGGTACAAATAAAAATATTTTAAACGGTGCTGGCTTTCTTGTTGTGATAATAACAACCAATCGCGATTTAAATCAAAACCATAATGATTGGTTCTACCTGTGATCCAAGCTTGATGATGCTCAATATGATCAGGATCTGCATTAGCCGTTTTACCGCGATAATTAGTAACCCAATTTACAAACCTGTCCATGCCATCAGGATTTATACTGGGCTCTAACACAATAATAGTGTTAGCTAATAAGGTTTTTACACGTTTATTTTGACTAGCCGCTAAGTGGTAAGCAACTACCATGGCGGCATTAGCACCACTAATTTCATCACCATGAACACTATAGCCTAGCCAAACAACGAGGGGCGAGTCAGCCTGAGGATCTTTCCTTTTTGCCAATAATGACGATAAATTTAGTAAGTTCTCTTTCGATGAAATGGTCACTAAATACTGCGACCGAAATTGATTTGTCAGGCCAATTTTAGTTATTTGCACCCGTTCAGAATATTGTGCTAACCGATCAAAATAACGAGTTAATTGATCGTAGCGAATATGTCGTTCACCTAAACCAAAACCAAGAACACTCGTCGGAGTTGGCACCTCGTTATTATACTGTTGATTTTGTGGAAGATATTTAGTTACTGGTGCAGCACTTACATTAAAGAAAATAGTCACATAAAGTGCAGTCATAAAAATAAAACGTTGAAAAATCATTTGTGTTCTCGTTAATTACCTATGCTAAAAGTACCAAATTTAATCTTATTTAGCGATAATTTAGATCAATAAAGTGTTAATTGGTGCTGGTACACAGCTAATTTGCTGTGTAAAATAACCATACTTGAGTAAATTACTCAAGTATATGTTTTTGATATTGGTTTTTTACAAACTGTTTTATCAATATTTTCCAACAGTCGCCTTATTAAAAGTGAGTAAGTGCTATGATCAAAATTTCCGAAACCGCCCAAACGCATTTTGTAAAATTATTATCCGGCCAAGCCGAAGGCACTAACATTCGTGTTTTTGTGGTTAATCCCGGTACTGCTAGTGCAGAATGCGGTGTTTCTTATTGCCCGCCTGACGCTATTGAAGTAGACGATATTCATTTGCAGTTTGATGGTTTTTCTGCCTTGGTTGATGCCGAAAGCAAAAAGTTTTTAGAAGATGCCGAAATAGATTTTGTTACCGATCAAATGGGTTCGCAACTCACTTTAAAAGCACCTAACGCAAAATTACGCAAAGTTGCTGACGATGCACCTTTATTTGATCGCGTTCATTACTTTTTGCAGGCTGAAGTTAATCCTCAGTTAGCCGGACATGGTGGTGAATGCACCTTGATGGAAATAACTGATGATGGTTATGTTATTTTACAATTTGGTGGGGGTTGTAATGGTTGCTCTCAAATTGATGTCACCGTTAAAGACGGTATTGAGAAACAATTAATTGAAGTAATGGGCGATGAAATTAAAGGTGTTCGGGATGTTACCGAACATCAACGTGGCGAACATTCTTATTACTAGAATGCGTTAACCTTTAAGTTTTTACATAGCGATAATAATGCCAGCCGAGCGTGATACCTCGGCTAAGCATAAATAACAAAAAAG
>CAZVPC010000142.1:0-1386 GCA_964629005.1 uncultured Pseudoalteromonadaceae bacterium
TCACGGAGAATAACGTGACTCTCTGATTTGATTAGGGTAATGAAAACCTGATGGAACAATCATCGCTCTTTTATTTAATTTAAAACTTTGTTACTATTTCAGCGTACACTTGTACACTTAAAATAAATACAATCGTTGCATAAAAGAGTACTAACCATGATGATCGCTAAGTACAGTGTGGGAGAAGAAATTGCCAATGCCATTAGCCATGGCTTAGGTGTATTATTGAGCGTTGCGGCTTTAACTTTGCTGATCAGCGATGCTTATATTTCCCAAGACGCTATGCGCATGTTTAGTTATAGCATTTATGGTTCAAGTTTAATTTTGTTATTTCTCGCATCAACGGTCTACCATGCAATTACTCACGAAAAGACCAAGAGACTGTTTAAATTATTCGATCATTGCGCTATTTATTTGCTTATTGCTGGCACCTATACGCCATTAATGTTGATCACCTTAAGTGGCCCATTAGGCAATTGGATGCTGGTTGTAATTTGGTTAATAGCCGTTGCTGGTATTTTATTTAAGCTTAAATTTGGTCATAAATATAAAGTGTTATCACTGATAACTTATGTGGGTATGGGGGCTATATCTTTAGCAATTATCCAAAAATTGCAACAAACCTTAGCCAGCAATGGTATCTTGTTATTAGCAATAGGCGGTGCCTTTTACATTGTTGGCATTTTTTTCTATGTACAAAAAAAAATCCCTTATAACCACGCTATATGGCATTTATTTGTGCTTGCTGGCGCAATATGTCATTTCTTTATGATCTGTTTTTACGTGTAATTTATACCCGCTCAATCAAATTTATTTCCAACCTAATGATTTCTCAAAATCTAAATCAAGTTTTTTAGCAAAATCTTTCGCTTGCATCGCTGCTTTTTCTAATAAAACATCTTCATCACTTTCAGGCTGATATGTGGGTACTTTTACTGGATAACCCGCATCATCAATCGCCATAAAAGTAATAAAGCAACGATTAGTCACTGCCGTTTTACTCTCTTTAGGATCAACCGCTTTAACAACAACATAAATATGGATACTGGTTTTACCCGTATGAACTATTCTGGCAGTAACCGTGATCAGTTGACCAACTAAAATAGGTCTAATAAAACGAATACCATTGGCTGAAACGGTAACACAATAACGTTTACTCCATTGCGCCGCACACGCATAAGATGCTTGGTCTATCCATTTCATCACCATACCACCATGCACTTTACCACCAAAATTTACGTCTGTTGGTTCAGCTAAAAAGCAAAACTCGACCGAGTTACCTGAATTCATTATTATTATCCAATTGATTTTATCAGTGTTCTAATTATAGACAAAATCAAGCAGTTAGCGAAAATCGGGAGCAATTTAATTTATCTGCAAATTAAC
>CAZVPC010000142.1:1486-7702 GCA_964629005.1 uncultured Pseudoalteromonadaceae bacterium
CAAAATCAAGCAGTTAGCGAAAATCGGGAGCAATTTAATTTATCTGCAAATTAACCGCTAAGGGTTGCCAGTTAAATTTTATATATAATTGCTGATGTTGCTGATCATAAAAACTGCCCGAAGGTGCTTTTTTTAATGCCGATAAAGACAATTTATCAGTCAACGATATAGATGATAATCTGACCCTATCGGGTTTCGTCAACCAATGATGAATGGTTAACAATATATTTCGTTGCTTCGGCATACCTTGATAAGGTTTATTAGTTTTTCGTGTGAAATCAATTGTTAATCGTGATTTTTGTGGCTCGTCACCCTTGTTTTTTACCTTAACCGTACGAGCATTAAAGTTTAATAATTCGAATAAGCCTTTTTGTCGAGCTTGATAGGTTTTGCCATCATCCTCATACATTTGATAATTCGATTGGCTTACGCTGCGATCCGCATAATAATGAATATTAAGTTGCTGACTTGAATAATATTTGGTTGATTGGATCGTTGCGATCATCGGAATAAAAGCTCCCGCACGCACTAGTATCGGAATCGTTGTTAAGGTAACAGGAATAGCTACCGTTTTATTACCTTGGTAACGATCTCCATTGAAATAATTAAACCATACCCCCTTAGGTAACTTCACTTTTTGTTGGCTAATATTTGCATCGGTAACCGGTGACACCAAAAAAGCATCCCCCCAAAGATAGGCCTCTTTATTGGCAATTAAACGCGAGTTTTGTTGATCTTCAAAAAATAAAGGTCGCATTAATGGCATACCACTAATCGAATTTTGATAGGCCAATGTATAATTGTAAGGCAATAATTGATATCTGAGTTTAATAAATTTTCTGACAATAGCCTGTACTTTTTTGTTATGAAATATGGGTTCAGAAGCAACAGCCTCTTGTCCGTGAGGACGATAAATTGGCTGAAAAACACCATATTGTAACCAGCGAATATAAAGTTCATCATCATGATTATCGTCGGCAAAACCGCCCAAATCTGAATGCGTATAGGCAAGCCCAAATAAGCCCATTTGCAAACTCAATTCCACTTGCGATTTTAAACCACCCCATGAACGGCTAACATCACCTGTCCACGGGATCATACCAAAACGTTGTGAACCCGCAAATCCTGAACGCATTAATAAAAAAGGACGTTTGTTTGGGTAGGCTTGCAACTGTTTAGTAAAAATCATTTCCGCCCATTTATGACCATAGACATTATGAATTTCATCACTACTACCAACACTGTGTATGGTATCAGTAGGATGTACTTCTGGCTCACCTAAATCTCCCCACCAACCAGCAACACCTTGAGCTAATAATTTTTTATACGGTTGCCAAAACCAGTCTTGCCCTTGTTTACTAAATACGTCGACCAAAGAGGTGTTGCCAAAGAAAAAATCATAGGTTTTCGTTTTACCGGCTAAATTGAGTGCCAGAGCATTATGATCAACCGCATCTTGCCATTTACTTGACGAGGTTAAAATAAAAGGCTCAGTAATTAAAACTGTTTTAACACCTTGGTGATTGAATTCTTTGATCATTTTTTCAGGATTTGGAAACGCTTTTTTGTCCCAGTCTAAATTGCCCATATACCCTTTCAAATCTTTGCCAAACCAATATAAATCGAAAATAATCGCATCAAGAGGAATATCTTGTTTGATATATTTAGCGACTACAGTCTTAGCTTCTTGCTCACTATGATAACCAAAACGCGATGCAAAATTTCCCAATGCCCAACGCGGAGGCATCGGTTGTTTACCGGTAATTTCAACATAATTATTGATCAATTTTGGGTAACTATCAGCGGCAATAAAAACATAAGCCGTTCGCCCTGCCACGGCTTCAAACTGCAAAACGTCGGCTTCGCTTTTACCGATATCAATAAATCCTTTAGCTGAATTATCAAATAAGATCACATATTTTTTATTAGACATTACCACCGGCAAACTAAAATTCATCTGCTCAGCAAGCGTGCTATAGCCATAATGAGCACGATTATAAAGTGGTAAACGCATCCCTCGCCTATTCATACCGACAACTCGCTCACCGCCACCCAATATTATTTCATCGTGAGCTAATTTAAAACGCACGCCACGTAAACTGTCATGAACAAAAAAACCTGACTCTTCACTTGCCAGCAAATTATCGTTTTTATAATAACTTAGCTGTAATGGTTGTTTGTTTATTCGCACCGTTAATTGTGTTGACGAAAAGGTTAGCGTTTTATGCGTTTCTTCTAAGCTTGGACTAAATGGTTCAGCTTTAGCGCTGATCGCGTAAGACGGCAGTTGCTTTACATAAGGAGGCTGAAAAAATACTTCTACCGCTTGCTTGCTAAGAAAACGAATCGTTAAACGCCCCTCATTGGTATTGATGGTTAATTTATTATTTTTTAATTGATGATCAAGATAATACCGTGGTTGAGCATTGATATTGAAAGATAAAGAGACAAAGCAAAGAAAGCTAAAAAAAAGCAGAATGAGTTTTTGTTTTTGCATAGTTTGTACTAGTTTGTACTGATGTTTATTAACCATAATAATCGATCATGGTGCCTATCATAAGCTGCTTTTAATGTTAATAACACAATATTGCCATAATACTTCCGTATGTTTATTGTTAAACCTTATAACAGCACAACATTTATAGTCATGCTACTTCAAAATGCAATATTCAGTTGGTAATATCATGCTCTAATCCCTTAAAATTAATAGGGTTTTATATTATTTGTCAGATTAAGCTTTAATGCTTAAACTTGATCTAGATCATTACTGCTATTGGAGATATTTGATCTAAATCACTTTAATTTACTGAGCCTAGAGTAAAGTTTATATATTGTTCCACTTTTTATTTATACCAGTATTTGGATCTTAATTATATGGGGTTTTACCTTTATTCAACTCGTCGTGCAACCATGAAAATCATCAATCTACTGGTTTTACTACTTGGTATGATCGCACCTGCACACGCACTTTTTGTTAGTCCACCTAAAAAGCCATTACCAATCATTAAAAAGATTTTTCCTCAAGCAAGCCTAATTAGCAAAAAACAAGGCGATCCGCTGGTTTGGACAATTTATCAAGAAAAAAAAGGGCAAAATAAAACCATCATTGGTTACGCCTTTGAAACCAACGACTATGCACCTATTCCTGCTTATTCGGGTGAACCAGTTAACACACTTGTGGCAATCGATGCTAAAGGAATTTATGTAGCCGCAAAAGTGTTGGAATACCACGAGCCAATTATTTTAGCCGGTATTCCTGAAAGAAAATTATTTGATTTTGCTGATCAATATGTTGCTTTAAATGTAGGTGACAAAATAAAAGTAGGTGGTAATCAGCAAGAAGGTACTGTGCATATTGATGGTCTTTCAGGTGCAACGGTTACCGTTCGCGTTATGAACGTTGCTATTACTAAAACTGCAAAAAAAGTTGCCCGAGCATTGGGTTTGATCAGCAAGTCTGACGTCATAATACAACCCATGGCAACCATATATCCTAATGTATTCAAAAAAACGACTTGGCAAACATTGATCAACAACGGTTCAATTAAAAAATTAGGCCTAAGTCGTGGTGATGTCGATAAAGCGTTTGAAGGTACTAGGGCTAAACATATTAATGAAGCTAACAGCGAACAAAAACAAACAATGTTTGCCGAAATATATTATGCGGAAGCAGATATTCCTAACATTGGTAGAAATTTACTCGGTGATGATGAATTTAATTGGTTATTGAAAACTTTAAAGCCGCATGAGCATGCCATTTTAATGTTTGGTAATGGTTATTCTTATAAGGGTTCCGGTTATGTTCGCGGTGGTATTTTTGATCGCATACAGATCATTCAAGATGAAAACGCAATTACTTTTCGTGATCTTGATCATAACCGCTTAACAGATTTATATATTGAGGGCGCGCCTACTTTTAAAGAAATGTCTTTATTTATTATTCGTGCCGAATATGAATTTAATCCAGGTACCCCATGGCAACTTGAATTTTTAGTACGCCGTCAACTAGGGGCTGTTGACAGTCTTTTTACCAGTTTCAAAGGCGATTATAACGCCCTTGAACAATATGTTAATCGCCCAGTGGTGATACCACCACCAGCAGAATTAACACTTACCCAACAAATTTGGCAAGAAAAGAACACCCAAGTCATCATTTTAGCCATTTTAATGGCCGTATTACTGATCACACTATTTTTACAAGACATTTTGGTACGCCATCCCACTTTTTTACATCGTTTTCGCCATGCTTACCTAATAATCACTGTTGTTTTTATTGGTTGGTCTTGGGGCGGCCAGCTATCTGTTGTTAACGTTTTTACTTTCTTGCAAGCGTTCATGTCTCATTTTTCTTGGGATCTTTTTTTACTCGATCCTGTTATTTTCATGCTTTGGGGAGCCGCAGCAGTAACAGCTTTACTATGGGGTCGCGCGGTTTATTGTGGTTGGTTATGTCCCTTTGGGGCATTGCAAGAACTACTCAATGTATTTGCTCGTTATATAAAAATTCCACAATTAGAGTTTCCCTGGGCTTTACATGAGCGTTTATGGGCAATTAAATATTTAATTTTATTAGCATTATTTGGTTTGTCTTTAGATTCTCTCGCTGCTGCTGAAAAGTTTGCTGAAATAGAACCTTTTAAAACCACCTTTTTATTAAAGTTTGATCGGCAATGGCCCTTTGTTTTATATGCCATCAGCTTATTATTTATTAACTTATTTAAGCGTAAATTTTTCTGTCGTTACTTATGCCCATTAGGAGCGGCTTTATCTATCAGTAATAGTATTCGCTTATTTAGTTGGTTACGTCGTCGTCCTGAATGTGGTCAGCCTTGCAAAACTTGCGCAAAAGAATGTGAAATTCAAGCAATAGCGCCTGATGGCGTTATTAACATGCGCGAATGCCATTACTGTTTAGATTGCCAAATCACTTATTTTAATGACACTAAATGTCCACCATTAAAAAAACTAGCGCGTAAGAAAAAACAGTTCAAAGAGCGAGAAATTCCAGCAGTTAATGTTGGCTAGCAAAACCTGAAAGTAGCACAAATAGTAGTAGAAAAACTAAATACACCATAATTTTTTAAAAGAACGGAGTACAAACATGAGTATTAACGATACAGAAAACTCAAAAGACCAAGAGTTAGAAAACCAAGAACGTCGTAAGTTCTTTGGTAAAACGGCCTTAATTAGCGCAGGCGTTGTTGCTGCTCCAATGACAGCAGCAATGTTCGCTTCAACCGCACAAGCAAATGCTAAAAAATATGCCAATAGCATAGAAGTTCTCCCAGGAGACTTAGATGAATATTATGGTTTTTTTAGTGGTGGTCAATCAGGCGAAGTGCGTATTTTAGGCATACCGTCTATGCGTGAAATAATGCGCATCCCCGTATTTAATTACGATAGCGCTACCGGTTGGGGTGTCACCAATGAATCTAAAGCGATTAAAGGTGATAGTGCTGATAAATTAAATGGCGATTTGCATCATCCACACATGAGCATGACTGACGGTCGTTATAATGGTAAATATTTATTTGTCAATGATAAAGCAAATACCCGTGTAGCACGTATTCGTTGTGACATTATGAAATGTGACAAAATGCTAACTATTCCTAATGCTCAAGCTATTCATGGTTTACGTGTACAAAAAGTGCCTTTCACTAAGTATTTTATTTGTAATGGTGAATTTGAAATACCAATGAATAATGACGGTAAAGCATCGTTAAAAGATGTCAGTACTTACCGTTCTTTATTTAACGTAATTGATGCAGAGAAAATGGAAATAGCTTTCCAAGTGATGGTTTCTGGTAACTTAGATAATACCGATGCCGATTACGATGGAAAATATTTCGCTTCGACTTGCTACAACTCAGAAATGGGTATGAACTTAGGCGACATGATCGCAGCAGAGCGTGATCATGTGGTGGTATTTGACATTGCACGATGTGAAGCCGCAGTAAAAGCAGGTAATTTTAAAACGTATAATGGTAATAATGTACCCGTATTGGATGGACAAAAAGGTTCTAAATTAACCCGATATATTCCTATTCCTAAATCACCTCACGGCATTAACACCTCGCCAGACGGTAAATACTTTATGATTAACGGTAAATTATCACCCACCGTGTCTATTATCGAGATGAATAAATTAGATGATCTATTTAATGATAAAATTAAACCTCGCGATACCGTTATCGCCGAACCAGAAGTAGGCTTAGG
>CAZVPC010000143.1:0-7698 GCA_964629005.1 uncultured Pseudoalteromonadaceae bacterium
AACTTTTTGTTAAAAAATAACATTTGGTTATTCATTAAGCGGTAAAAGACTTAAAGTCGCAATGATCATGTGCCAACAGTTACCTTACCAATGAAAACGAAAAAACACTTCGCATTAGTTTTTCTAATACGAAAGTTGAATTTAATTAGTTTGTCGATTAGCATACCGAACGTTACTATAGCTACATGTTCTGAGCTAGCGCAGTGAAATATACTTCTTTGATGAGAATATTTTCATTAGCCAGATATTTTTTGAATAGATGTTTTGCTATTAACATTTTTTCTTTGACATGTTCCCTAAATTTTAACTTCCTTCTATCAACTTAATTTTCAAGTTGGCCCACAACAATGTTGTGGGCTTTTTTTTTAGCTAAAACTTATCTTTCTGAACTTGGTTTTTCAACACCAAAATGTAAATAAGCTTTGTCAGTTACGATCCGCCCTCGCGGTGTACGTTGTAAAAAGCCTTGTTGAATTAAATACGGCTCAAGTACATCTTCAATAGTTTCACGTTCTTCTCCGATAGCTGCGGCAACATTATCTAAGCCCACAGGACCCCCCATAAACTTATCAATAATAGCAGTTAATAATTTTCTATCCATCAGATCAAAGCCTTCATTATCAACTTCAAGCATCGCTAATGCTAAAGCGGCGACTGCTTGATCGATATGACCAGATGTTTTTACTTCAGCGTAATCTCGTACTCGGCGTAATAAGCGGTTAGCAATACGCGGCGTACCACGGGAACGTCGGGCAATTTCATGAGCGCCCTCAGTTTCAAGTGATACATTTAAAAAATGAGCTGAACGACTCACTATTTCAGTGAGATCTTTTACTTGATAAAACTCAAGTCGTTGCACAATACCGAAACGATCTCTTAGTGGCGATGTTAACGAACCAGCTCTAGTTGTTGCCCCAATCAAAGTAAATGCGGGTAAATCTAGCTTAATAGATCGCGCTGCTGGTCCTTCGCCGATCATAATATCAAGTTGATAATCTTCCATTGCTGGATATAAAATTTCTTCAACAACAGGGCTTAAACGATGTATTTCATCAATAAATAACACATCATTCTCTTCTAAATTCGTTAATAAAGCCGCCAAATCACCTGCTTTTTCAAGTACAGGCCCCGAAGTGGTACGAATATTAACGCCCATTTCATTAGCAACAATATTGGCAAGTGTAGTTTTACCTAAACCTGGTGGCCCAAAAATAAGCAGGTGATCGAGTGGTTCATGACGCTTTTTAGCCGCTTCAATAAATATTTCCATTTGCACTTTTACATGCTCTTGCCCAGTATAATCCGCTAAAAATTTAGGGCGAATAGCGCGATCAACACTTTCATCTTCAGGTATAGCAACGGGTTGTATTAATCGATCTGCTTCTATCATTTTGTTGTATTAATTCCAATTTATTCTATGGTAATTAGATCCTGACATACGTCAGGATAACGGCAAACTCAACTGATAACAGTAAATTCAACTATTATCGGGATGACAAGTTACACTGCTTAGTTTTATTGCTGTTAAATCATCGCTTTTAAAGCATCACGAATAACATCTTCACTGCGACTATCTTCATGGTAAACCGCCTTAACGGCTTTGTTTGCCTGTACCTGACTATAACCTAACGAAATTAAAGCATTAATAGCATCGCCTTTAACCGGACTAACAACAAACGTAGACGTTAAACCATTGGTAAGTTGCTTGCTATCGTTAACGGGTGTTTCACTACTTGCTTGCCAATCTTTTAAGCGATCACGCATTTCAATTAACAAACGCTCTGCTGTTTTTTTACCAACGCCTGGAATTTTAACCAGTGTTGCTAAATTATCATGTACGACACAACTTACAAATTGATCTGCTGACATAGCCGATAAAATTGCCAACGCTAGTTTAGGACCAACACCGTTAACCTTAATTAATAAACGAAATAATTTACGCTCGATCTTATTAGCAAAACCATAGAGTAATTGTGCATCTTCACGCACTACAAAATGAGTAAAAATAATAGCTTGTTCGTTTATTTCGGGTAAGGCATAAAAACTGGTCATTGGTAAGGTAACTTCATAACCAATGCCAGCACATTCAATTAAAATTTCAGGAGGATGTTTTTCTACTAAACACCCGCGTAATCGACCTATCACACTTAATTCACTCAAATTAAAACAAAGTAAGGCCAACTTTAGCACTATATATTTATACAGTAAAGTTGCTGTGGTGATTTTTTATTTAACGAAGACGGCGGCGTACAGTTTTGCTTGCTTGTCCTGATAATTTTGCTAACGCGTCGTAGCTATGAGCATGACACAGTGCCACCGCTAAAGCATCAGCTGCATCAGCTTGCGGCGTAGCAGGTAGTTTTAAAATAGCTTTAACCATGTGCTGAACTTGGCTTTTATCTGCTGCCCCAGTACCTACCACCGCTTGTTTTATTTGTCTTGCGGAATATTCTGCAATGGTTAAGCCATTATTGGTAGCAGCCACAATAGCCACACCACGCGCTTGACCTAATTTAAGCGCTGAATCAGGATTTTTCGCCATAAATACTTGTTCAATGGCAAACATTTGTGGTTTAAATTGCATGATAATTTCGCTAACGCCCGCAAAGATAGTTTGCAAACGGCTAGCTAAATCTTCTCCTTGGCTAAGCGCTTTAATACAACCACTACCTAAGTATTCAAATTTTTGTCCGTGCTGCTTGATCACACCATAACCGGTAAAACGAGAACCAGGGTCAATACCAAGAATAATACTCATAACAACACCTGTTTTTAAGATTTATTGTGCTGCGCTCAACAGGATCACCACAATATAATAAAAAGCGCGGTTAAAACCGCGCCTGCCTATACTCATATATGTGCAATGCTAGACCCAATTTAGTCTTCAGTTTTTTTTTCAATCACTTTAGTAATACCCAATTCAGCTAATTGAACTGGATTTGCTTGTCCCGGAGCATTGGTTAACGGACACGCCGCAGTGGTTGTTTTAGGAAAAGCCATAACATCACGAATTGAACTAGCACCAGTCATCAACATCACTAAACGATCTAAACCAAAAGCAAGGCCAGCATGCGGTGGCGCACCATATTGTAACGCTTCAAGTAAGAAACCAAATTTTTCTTGTGCTTCTTCATCACTAATACCTAAAATTCTAAACACCGCTGCTTGCATAGTTTGATCATGAATACGTACTGAGCCACCACCTAATTCACAACCGTTAAGTACCATGTCATACGCGTTAGATAATGCGCCGACAGGATTAGCTTCAAGTTGCTCTGCGGTTAAATTTATTGGTGCAGTAAACGGATGATGTAACGCATGCATATGACCATCAATTTCTTCAAACATAGGAAAGTCAACTACCCATAATGGTTTCCATTCACCTTCAAGTAAGTTTAAGTCTTCACCTAATTTAAGACGCAATGCCCCTAATGCTTCTGTGACTACATTATAATTATCTGCGCCAAAGAAAATAATATCGCCCGATTTTGCATTTACTCGTTTAAGTAATATCGTTACAACGTCTTCTGGTAAAAACTTCAAAATAGGAGACTGTAATCCTTCAAGGCCTTTTTCAATATTATTTACTTTTAACCACGCTAAACCCTTCGCACCATATATACCAACAAATTTACCATATTGATCGATGTTTTTACGAGAAAATTCCGTTGCACCACCCGGTACACAAAGCACAGCAACACGACCATTTTCATCGTTAGCTGGCACTGAAAACACTTTAAACTCAACGTCTTTTAAAATATCAGCAACATCAATAATTTCCAATGGATTGCGTAAATCAGGTTTATCTGAGCCAAAACGAGTCATCGCGTCTAAATAGGTCATCCGTGGAAATTCACCTAAATCAACATTGAGCAAAGATTTAAATAAATCACAGATCATGCTTTCAGTAACGGCCATCACCTGATCACTGCTCATAAATGACGTTTCAATATCAATTTGAGTAAATTCAGGTTGTCTGTCGGCACGCAAATCCTCATCACGAAAGCATTTTACAATTTGATAATAACGATCCATACCCGACATCATAAGCAATTGTTTAAATAATTGTGGTGATTGCGGTAAAGCAAAGAATTGTCCTTTATGCGTTCTACTCGGCACTAAATAATCACGCGCACCTTCTGGTGTAGCAGCAGTCAAAATGGGGGTTTCAATATCTAAAAAGCCTTGAGCCTCCAACGAACTGCGCACATGTGAGGTAACTTTAGCGCGAAAACGTAACCGTTCGGTCATTTCAACCCGACGCAAATCAAGGTATCGATATTTCAACCGTTGTTCTTCAGAATTGTTTTGATTAGGATCTAATGGCAACGGAGCTGATTTATTTAAAATAGTGAGTTCGGTGCCTAAAATTTCAATAGCCCCCGTTTTCATGCTTTTATTAACTTGCCCTTCAGGGCGAGCACGAACAAGACCTTTTAACTGTACACAAAACTCATTACGCAAGGTATTTGCCGTGGCTAATACTTCCGGCAAATCAGGATCGTACACTACTTGTATCAAGCCTTCGCGATCACGTAAATCTAAAAAGATCACCGCGCCTAAATCTCGACGTTTGTTGACCCAACCACAAAGTGTAACTTCTTGACCAATATGAGATCCATTAACTTCACCACAATAAAAACTGCGCATTTATTACACCTTACTAAATACTATTATTTGTTGATTTTATCCGCCCAGTTTTTAATAACAAGACAGAAAATTTAACAATGATTTTCAAAATTGCGACATTATATACTCAAACTGTAGCAAGAGGCAGACTTATACGAAATTTTAAATGCTCGTTTTATTAATTACTACGATTAAAAATATAATTATTTTTGCCTTGAGCTTTAACTTTATACATTAAGGTATCAGCAACTTTTAGCAACTCATTGTCGGTAATACCATCATCAGGATACAGCGCTATGCCTATACTACAACTCACACAAGTGGTGATCACCGACAGTTCAAATGGAGACTTAAGTAGGTGCAATATTTTTTCAGCAATAAATGACGCTTCTTTGCCATGATTAAGCCCCGTAAGAAGCAAAACAAATTCATCACCACCAAAACGAACTAATATATCAGAAGTACGAATACTCGTTTTAAGTCGTTCCGCTAATTGTATTAATAATTCATCGCCAACATTATGACCATGGGTATCATTAATATTTTTAAAGCCGTCTAAGTCGATAAACAATACTGCCAGTTGTAATTTTTGCCGTTGATGTAAACCAATTAAACCATTTAGGCTATCTTTTAATAAAGCACGATTGCCTAAACCAGTTAACTCATCATGTGTTGCCATGTGCTTCATCTTTTCTTCAAGCGTTTTGCGTCGTTTAATTTCCCTATGCAAACGACGATTCCAAATGATAATCA
This sequence comes from uncultured Pseudoalteromonadaceae bacterium, assembly GCA_964629005.1. Taxonomy (GTDB): domain Bacteria; phylum Pseudomonadota; class Gammaproteobacteria; order Enterobacterales; family Alteromonadaceae. Next base: position 5,383 of record CAZVPC010000143.1, read on the forward strand.
CTAAGATAACAATAAAAATTAAAATACCTATTTGTAACGCGACTCGCAACACAATGTTTTTATCAAAACCGGTATTAATTTTAACATCAAACCATTTCTCGTAAACGGCCTGTTTTTCAGTTTTTTTAATACTCGAAATACCTTTATTGATGATTGATCTTAATTCTGGCCAATCTTTTCGTACTGCGATACTACTTGTATCCCATTCAAAATCATCCATCACTGAAATCATCAAGGCAACTAAACTTTCTTTTTTTAATAATTCACTCGCGGTCACTAAAGGCTCTAACAAACCATCTACCGTGCCTTGTTGCACAGCAACCAAACCATCTTCTGCGGTATCAACTAACACCAGCGATATTTGTGGGTAGTCGCTCATGATCTTATCGATCAGTTGATAACCTTTTACTATCGCTATTTTTTTCCCATAAAATTTTTGAAAAGTCGATTGTTGTCCTAACTGTTGTCGATGCAACACTACCCAAGGAAGTTCCCAATAGGGTTTAGAAAAAATCAGTTTTTTCTCTCTTGCTGGCGTTGCCGAAATACCCGCAGCCATATCAATTCGTTTATCAAGCAACGCCTGATATAGACTTTCCCAATCATCAAAAAGCACATAATCAAAATCAACAGTAGATCGAGCTGCAATAATATTTATAATATCAACATCAATACCCGTAAGTTCGTGCTCGCTATTGACAAACTCCATTGGTCGCCAACTCTTAGTCATGCCAACTTTAACGCGATGGCCTTGCTTCAACCAATGTCGCTCAGCATTATCTAATATCAGCATCTTATCTCGTCTTTCAAAATATAAATCATGTTTATTGGGCAACCATTTTTTTTCTAGCGCAATTAATTCAGCCAGCGGAATTTGCTCAAAGCCTTCGTGAATTATTTTAGCTAATTGAGTGTTTTCTGGTGCCACAAGAGAATAAAGATCCGAGAAAAAAACAGGTTCTTTAAGTTTATAAAATAAAGATTGTAAATTTGTTTGCATCAACTTCAAATTCATAATATCAGTTGATGCAACCATAGCATCAATCACGCCATTTTCAGCTGCATTTAGCATGTCAGCTACCGCTGAAAAATACAGCATTTTAATCTGAGGAAATTGTTTTTCCAGTTGATGGCGATAAGGGGCTGTTATAAACACCCCTAAGGTATAATGCTTTAGATCAGCTAAACTAGTTATATTTGTTAACCTTGAGGTTACATAAACTTGCGATTTAGCTTGATATACATGCCAAGCTTTTTTTAAACCACTTTTATTTTGCTTATTTTCAGGATAAGCAATCATTACATCCGCGCTTTGCTGCTTAACTAGCGAAACTGAGGCGGCAAGATCTTCCGCAATAAAATCTATTTTTTGTCCCGTATGTTTCGACCACAATCGCCACAGATCAACAAATAAGCCTTGAGGCCTTCCAGTGGGTGACAAAGCCATGTAGGGCGATACTTGCGAAGAAAAAGTTAATAACAAAGTATCCGATTGTTTATCTAAACCTAGCCATTTTCTTTCAATCGCTGATTTTTCTTCAGGGGTTATTTGAGCAAACCCTTGTTCGATAAACGCAAGTAATTTTTTATGCCCTTTAGCAACAGCAACACTGTATTGCCATTTACTAAATAATAACCGTTTGCTTAGAGGATAAAACTGTTGAATTGCTTGGCTATTTTTAAAATTTTTGGTGAGTGTATCTATCCCCGCAAAAGCTAAAATTTCACCACTAAGTGCCGCTTGATATTTTTCTTCACTGCTTGCATAAATTTTAATATTAAGTTGTGGATATTGTTGTTTTATTTTATTGATGTGTCCAGATTTGGCAACCACACCGATAGTATAGGGGCGTAATTGTTCAATACTTTCAACATTATTCAAACGCTGATTAATATAAAAATAATTATCAATGGTGAAAAATGTTGACGAAAAATCAAAATATTGTTGACGTTTAATGGTGTTCGACAATCCCGCATGTATATCAATATTGCCGTTTTTAACTTGTTTTAACGTTTCTGTCCACGATAACGGAATAAACTTAATTACCACCCGTTGTTTTTTCGCCCAAAGACGCCATAAATCCACCATTAAACCAGCCACTTGTCCTTGTTTATTCACAAATTGATAAGGATAGGTGGTTTTATTAACAGCGATCGTTAGAGATGAATGTTGAAAATTGATCGTGCTTTCTTCTGCTTTTACTTGAGAAAAAAAAAGCAACGTCAAACAAAAAATAATGCGATAAATAATATTTTACCTCGTTGAACCTAGAATCCGCAATCGAGACACGGATAATAGCGCAGCTCCTTGATTCA
>CAZVPC010000144.1:0-7617 GCA_964629005.1 uncultured Pseudoalteromonadaceae bacterium
ACCTTTTTCTACCATCGTGGTCCGATTCGTACGCAGTGGGATTTGACAGAAGGTGTGATTTGTGGTGCCGCGCTATGGCTTATAACACCTAGCGCATTCAATGATTTTGTCAAAACTCAGCTCGAAACCGTCGGTAGTGAACTGACCCAACAGACGGTTACCGTTAAGAACGTTGATTTTCGCTTGGCCAGAGGTATGGCAACGATTAGCGGTTTAACGATAACTAATCCGCCCAATTATCAACAAAAAAATGCTTTTACATTAGGTACTATTGCACTTGATATCGATATTGCCAGTTTAACCAAAGAACCTATCGTACTTGAAAGTTTTACTATAGATAATGCCAAAGCCTTTGTTGAATTGTCTAAAAAGGGGCGTGCTAATTTTCAAGATATTCTCGCTGCGATCAACAAAAATATAACCAAAACTCAACAACCAACAAGTAATAACAATGAGCAAATGGAGCCTAAAGTTCGCCTTGAAAAGCTGATATTATCTGATATTGGCCTAACTTTAGATTTACGGCAACTGGGCAACAAAGTGTATCAACAAAATTTACCTGAAATTAATCTTGGTAGTATCGGAGGTCAAGCTGGACTTCCCGTTAGTCAATTAGGGATGGAGATTAGTAAAAAAGTGATCGCGTCAATTTGGCAGCAAGCAAAAAAAATTCAAGGTGAAAAATTCAAAGCTAAGGCAAAAGCAAAACTCAAAGAAAAAGTAAACAAACTAGAAAAGAAAGCCAAACAGAAATTAAATGATTTCTTGAAAAAATTCAACTAACTAAAAAACTTACTTGTAGTCAGATGATGGTAGAAAATCCGTCAGATTAAAAAATAAAATAAGTGTTTTCATCTGAGCTAAAATTACCTTATTAATGGAGCGTTCTTTATGAAGCCAAACCAGCAAAGTCGTCCTATCCTGCTTTTTTACGTTCTGCTTTTTTATACGGGGTTTATAACAAGCTCCGCTGCATTAGCAAAAGGTTATGAACTAATTCCCTTTTTAGGTTACAGCGCTAGCAATGCACTCAGTAGTGACACTAGCAAAACACGCGTACCCGTTTCAAATGATGCTAGTTATGGTCTAGCTTTTGCCTGGCAAGCAGGACCTAACGGACAAGGAATGATATTAGTTAATGTTATTGATCACACTTATCAAAACGATCTAGACAATAACAACCATGCGCTCGATATTATTTATAGTCATTTTAATGGTGTGGCTCAATTTCGTCAGCAAAATTATGTTACTACCGTTTCTTTAGGTGTTGGTGCCAGCTACTTTAAAACAGATAATAACAATGGTTTTTATCCTTCATTAACCGCTGCCATAGGCACTCGTTACGAAATATCACCACGCTTTGCTATCGTCACTGAACTGAGAAGTTACGCGACCCTGATAGGTAAAAATAATAATTTGTTTTGCCAAACGGGCAGTTGTACGGCAAAATTTGGCGGTACCACGTGGTTAGAAAGCAACCTATCTGTCGGTCTTGCTTATAAGTTTTAAGCCATATTATTAATATATTTTGCCATAAATAGGTAATACTACTGTCATATAATTATCAGCTTTACTGGAACTTCTATGTAAAAAACTTTCATGCAAAATGGTACTGTGAATGAATAATAGCAATAAATATATCAACAAAGAAATCAGTTGGCTTTCCTTTAATGATCGCGTGCTACAAGAAGCACGTGATACCTCAGTACCGATTATTGAGCGTATTCGTTTTCTTGGAATTTATTCATCAAATTTAGATGAATTTTTTCGTGTTCGTGTCGCCAGAATAAAACGACATGCGTTCGTGGAATCTACCCAACTTACCGAGCACAATAAACAAACTAAAATACTCAACGAAATTATCGCAAAAGTAACAAAATCAACAAAAGTATTTAAAGAAACTATAGATTTAGTGTTTGACGAACTCAGCAAACACCATATCCACATGTTTTTTAACAGTGAACATAGCCAAACATTTGATCGGCAATTAACTCCCTATCAACTGCGCTGGTTAAAAAAACATTTTGACAATAAAATAATCCGTCATATTACCCCCATTATTATTAATAGCAGCTCTCAGCTTTCTACTATTTTAAACGACGATGGTATTTATTTTTTGATCGCGCTTTATCAAGGCGATAACAAACAATATGCTCTAGTAGAAATTCCCAGAAGAGAAGAAAGTCGATTTATTATTTTGCCAACTAAAGGCAGTAAAAAAGAAAAATTTATTACTTTGCTTGATGATGTGGTTAGTTACTACATTAACGATTTATTTACGGGTTTCTTTGATTACGAAAAAATTGAAGCCTATTCAATTAAATTAACACGAGATGCTGAATACAATTTAACCGATGAAATTGATCGAAGCTTACTGGATAAAATGTCTAAGGGTATAAAACAACGTATTAAAGCCGATCCAGTACGTTTAGTTTATGATCACAACATGCCCGATCACATGAAAAAATATCTACGTAAATCATTTAAAATAAAAGAAATTGATAATTTAGTCCCCGGTGTCAGAACACGACATTTTAAAGATTTTGTTAAATTTCCCAACTTAGGTCGTAAAAATTTAGAAAACCCAACGATTAATGCCTTAGACGCCCATCGTTTCACCAGCTACGACACGGTTTTTTCTGCCATAACTCAACACGATATTTTGCTCTATTACCCCTATTATAAATTTAGACATTTAACCGAATTTATTCGCCAAGCCAGCTATGATCCTGCAGTTGTTGAGATAAAAATAAATATTTATCGTGTCGCTAAACATTCACAAATTATCAATTCACTACTCGAAGCGGTTAAAAATGGCAAACAAGTTACGGTAATGGTGGAATTACGTGCGCGCTTTGATGAACAGGCGAATATTGAATGGGCAAAACGGATGAAAGATGGCGGTATTTCCGTCGAATTTGGCATAGATACGTTAAAAGTTCATTCAAAACTTTGTTTAGTCACTCGACTAGAGCATGGCATTCCGGTTAATTATGCTCACATTGGCACAGGAAATTTTCACGAAAAAACGGCTCGGGTTTATACAGACTTTGCTCTATTTACCAAACACAGTGAAATTTGCCAAGAAGTTGAACATATATTTTCTTTTATATCAAGAAGTTATATGCGCTTTCGTTTTAATCACCTGATCGTTTCTCCTATCACCTCTCGGCGCCGAATTTACTTATTGATCGACAATGAAATTGCCTTCGCCAAAAAGGGTCGTAAAGCGGAAATAATCTTAAAATTAAATAACTTAGTGGATAAAGGGTTAATTAATAAACTCTATGCGGCCAGTGATGCCAATGTCAAAATTCGTTTAATTATTCGCGGTATGTGTGCATTGATCCCCGCAACAAAAGGCTTAAGCGACAATATCAAAGCAATTTCAATTGTCGACCAATTTTTGGAACATCCGCGGGTGATGGCATTTGGTAATGACGGCAATCACCAAGTTTATATTAGCTCTGCCGATTGGATGGATCGAAACTTAGATCATCGCGTTGAAGTCGCTTGTCCTATTTATGACGAAACCCTAAAACAAAGAATTTTAACAACCTTAGAATTACATTTTAAAGACACGACCAAGGCTAGAATTCTTAATAAAAACCAAAACAACCGTTATGTCGCTCGCGGCAATCGGCGAAAAATTCGTTCTCAAATGGCCATTTATGATTATTTAGTTCAGCAAGAATTAGAAGATAAAGTTATGATAGCTAAAACGTTAAAAGAACAATGTCATCAAGATGAATAACCAACTAGACTTGACCAATGAAATACCTGAAAATTATATTGCAGCGTTAGATATTGGTTCAAATAGTTTTCATTTTGTTTACGCTCGTTTGCAAAATGATAATTTACAAGTGTTATATAAAGAAAAGTATCAAGTTAAGCTAGCTCAAGGTCTTGACGCAAATGATCAGTTAGATAAAACTGCGATCAACCGTGGCGTAAATGCCTTAAAAAAACTTTCATCAACCGTGCAACATTTAACTTCTGATAATTTCCGTGTGGTTGCAACCTATACTCTACGTCAAGCCAAAAATGCAGATCAATTTATCACTGAAGCGGCGAAAGTCTTTCCGTTTGATATTGAAGTGATCTCAGGTCACGAAGAAGCACGACTGATTTATCAAGGAGTGGCTTATTATAGCGAACCTCACCAACAACGATTAGTTATTGACATTGGTGGTGGTAGCACTGAATGTGTGATCGGGAAAAAATTTACGGTGAAAACCTTAGCCAGTTTACCTATTGGCTGTATTAGCTTTCAACAACGTTTTTTTGCTCAAGGTGAAATCAATCAAGCTAATTTCGAACGAGCAATTTGGGCGGCAAAGCTAGAAATAGAGTCTATTTTAAAAAGGTTTTCAAAAATTGGCTGGCAAACCGTGATCGGCACTTCTGGTTCAATAAAAACGATTTATAATATCATCAATGCTAATTTTTCTGATCATGAGCAAGCGCTCACCTTGACGCAACTTCATCAACTTAAGTCAGCATTAATTTCTTATCAACATGTTGATAATATTGCGCTGAAAAAATTTAAAGAAAGTCGAAAAAACACCTTATGTCCTGGGCTCGCGATCATTATTGCATTAGTCGAAATGTTAAAAATTGATGAATTAGATTATTGTGACTACGCATTAAGGGAAGGGGTGTTAGCCGAACAACTAAACACTCATGGCTATCAAAATGTGCAAGAACGCACCATTAACAGTTTAGCACAGCGCTTCACTATCGATTTGGAGCAAGCCAATCATGTAGAACAGTTCAGCTTTTCTTTATATAAACAGCTTTGCAACGACTGGCACATTAGTTCAAAACGTTATAAAAGCTTGCTTAAATGGAGTGTTTTATTACATGAAATAGGCTTAGATATTAACCCTTCAAGCTACCATAAACACGGTCAATACATTTTAACGCATACCGATTTGGCTGGTTTTAACCAAGAAAAACAAATCGCTCTTGCTTGGTTAGTTGGTAATCATCGCAAAAAAATCATCCCTAATGATCAACAAAACTGGCGTTTATACCGTCAAGATAAGCTACTCAAAATTTGTATTTTATTGCGTTTAAGTGTGTTGTTAACGCAACAGCGACAATTGGCAGAACTACCACAAATAACAGTTAGTGTAATAGATGAGGTGATCTCCATTGCCTTACCAAAAAAATGGCGATTAGAAAACCCGCTCATTTTAGCCGACTTGCAGACAGAAAAACAAAATTTAGCCGAATTAAATTTCGAATTAGCATTTCGTGATTGTTGAGCTTATTTAGCCTCATTGGCTTTTTGTAGCAAAGTTTTACTTTCGTCTAAAAATATACCCGCATAATCACCAAACCAAGCCGCGACTTGATTAAACATTAGAATAAATTCGTCTTTATCACCGAGTTCAACATCTTCTAATAATTCAAGAAAACGATAAGCAAAACGTTTCATCATGCCAATATTGTCATGATTAGCAAAAATAATGTCGGTATAAAGAACAGGATCTTGTGCAAACAATCGACCAACCATCATTAATTCTAACCGATAAATAGGTGAACTCATTTCAACAAGTTGAGTTAAGTCGGCTCCTTCGGTCATTAAGTGGTAGCCGTAAGCGATGGTAGAAAAGTGACGCATCACTTGTACCATTGACATTGCCTGATCATGCTCAAGTGCCGTTACAGGAAACATTTTAGCGCCCCAAACTCTAAATTGTTCAAGCAACCAGTGATATTGTTCAGGGTAACGACCTTCGCACGTTATGATCGTTTGCTTCACTAAACCGGTAACATCAGGACCAAACATCGGGTGTAAACCCACCACTGGGCCTTGATGCACCTTTAACATTTCATATAAGGGCGAGGTTTTAATACTAGTAACATCTGCTAAAATACATGACTCAGGTAGGTGACTAAGTTGTTGAATGATCATTGCCGTTAGTCGAATAGGCACAGCAACAATAACTAAATTTGCTTTTGCTAAAATCACATTGCTTTGTGGCCAATCTTCTTTTTCTAAGGTTTTAACTTGATAACCCGAACGAGTAAATAAATCATGGAAAACACAACCTAGTTGCCCAGCACCACCAATAATAACAACCTTGTTACAAGCTGGATTAACGCATCGATAGCCACTACGGTCTTGACTATGATAGGAGTCGCGCATCATTCGCCGTAAAATATCTTCAATTAATTCAGCTGAAACCCCTTTTTCAAGCGCTTGTTTTCGGCGCTTAGCTAATAATTCAGCCTCTCTTTTTGGCGCATAAATGGGCATACCCACTTGACTTTTTAATTGCCCAACTTTCGTTGTTACTTGTAAGCGTTGGGCTAATAAATCGACTAACTGGCTATCAATAACATCTATTTCACTGCGCAATAACGCTAATTTTTGCTCAAAATCTGTCATATTTTCTGCTTAATTACTCTACTACTGATGAGTTAATTTACTATGCATGTTTGCTAGTAATTGTTCAGTAGTTGTAAAGTCAATGCAAGCATCGGTAACAGAAACCCCGTATTTTAATTCAGGTTTAGGTAAATTTGCGCTTTGATTACCCGCAAATAGGTTGCTTTCTAACATAATACCAATAATTGATTTATTGCCATTGCAAATTTGATTGATCACATTATCAGCCACAAGGGGTTGTCTATTATGATCTTTATTAGAATTGCCATGACTACAATCAATCACAATGCCTGCTTGTAAACCGTGCGCAGCAAGCTCTTGTTCACAAAGTGCAACATTTACTGAATCATAATTTGCTTGTGCGCCGCCACGTAATATTACATGACCGTCTGGATTGCCTGACGTTTTAATTAAAGCTACCTGACCTTGACGATTTATACCCATAAAACGATGCGAAGATGCCGCTGACTCTAAAGCATTTATTGCCACACTTAAACTGCCATTAGTGCCATTTTTAAAACCAATAGGCATTGATAAGCCACTCGCCATTTCTCGATGGGTTTGTGACTCTGTGGTACGGGCGCCAATCGCTGACCAACTAAATAATTCAGCTAAATATTGCGGACTAATAGGATCAAGTGCTTCCGTTGCCAAAGGCAAACCTAATTCAGTTAAATATAACAGTAATTCTCGTGCTTTACGTAATCCCGACTCCACATCAAACGACCCATCCATTAACGGATCATTAATAAGTCCTTTCCACCCGATTGTAGTTCGAGGTTTTTCAAAATAAACACGCATCACTATGTACATAGAATGTTGATATTGATCGTGCAATTTTTTTAATTTACGGGCGTACTCTTTAGCCGCATCAATGTCATGAATAGAGCAAGGACCACTGATCACCAGCAAACGAGGATCTTGTTTATGAATAATGTTCGCAATAATTTTTCGTGCTGATTTTACAAATTGACGACCGTCTTCTCTTAGCGGTAATTCGTCTCTAAGCGCTTGCGGTGTAACTAAAACATCTTCGGCATTAACATGAATGTCGTTTAAGGTACTTTTGTGCATGATTTTTTCCAGTATGAAATAAGCTTTTATAAATAAGAGTAACTATAGATAACGTCGTTCAGTAAGCAAATGTTACTTAAACCTAGAATCAGCAGTTGGACGCGAATCTAGGTTAAAATAGACGGTAGTGGTGTAATACCAAT
>CAZVPC010000145.1:0-1242 GCA_964629005.1 uncultured Pseudoalteromonadaceae bacterium
AGTACCCCCTGCCATTACCAATAAAGTAGGTTGAGGTGAAGAAGGTAAATTCGTCATTTGCGCCCTCCACTGTGAGTAGCTTGCATGCTTTGTATGCGCAATTCATGATCGATTCTAATTAACACCGTTAAAGCCAAGGTCATGATGATCATGGAACTGCCACCATAGCTAATTAGCGGCATGGTTAAACCTTTCGTTGGCACAATACCCGCACTAGCACCGATATTAACTGCCGCCTGAAAACACATCCAAATACCAATAGCATAGGCAAAAAAGCCTTCAAAATATCGCTCTTTAGCTAAAGCTCTGCGCCCTAATAACATCGCTTTTATCACTAAAGTAGCGCTAAGTAATAAAATAACGCTAATACCGATAAAACCAAATTCTTCCGCCAGAACAGCCATAACGAAATCAGTATGAGCTTCCGGTAAGTACTCCAATTTTTGGATGCTGTTCCCCAAACCTTGACCAAAAATTTCACCGCGCCCATAAGCCATCAATGATTGTGTTAACTGATATCCACTACCAAAGGGATCTTGCCACGGATCTAAAAAGCTAGTGATTCTACGCCAGCGATACGGTTCAAAAACCGCAAGTAAAGTCAATGCTGAAATGCCGACACTAGTGATGCCGATAAATTGCCAAAGTTTTGCACCGGCTAAAAATAATAAACCAAACGTGGTCACAAACATAACAATAATAGTGCCCAGATCAGGTTGTGCTAATAACAATAATGCCAGTAGAAAAAACACTACCAGCGGTTTAATAAAACCTTTGAAATTCTCCATCACTTCGTCACGTCGCCGAACCAAATAAGCAGACAAATAACAAAAGAAAAATAGTTTTGCTGGCTCTGCAGCTTGAATCGTGATCGGCCCAAGCACAATCCAGCGAGTTGAGCCATTAACAGTTCGCCCAATCACTAACACAATCACTAATAACGCTAAGGCAAACATTAATAAAGAACCACTAGATTTTTGCCACCAACTCATTGGTATTTGCAACGCCACGGCAGCGATAACTAAACTCAAACCAATATAAATAAAATGACGGGTAACAAAATGGAAAGGATTATTAAATAAACGCTCTGCTACTGGCATCGATGAACTTGCCACCATAATTAAACCAATAATATACATGGCTATCGCCAATAATAGATAATCTCGATCAAACAACGCTTGGTCGTGATTTTCTATCATTTTACCCTCAAGTTTTAACCAATCAGGCAATTTATCTGTCAAT
>CAZVPC010000145.1:1342-7569 GCA_964629005.1 uncultured Pseudoalteromonadaceae bacterium
AAGCTCCTCGTGCGAAGCTAACATCTGCACCGCTTTAACAAATTGCTCACCCCGTTCAGCAAAATTCTTAAACATATCTAAACTAGCGCAAGCGGGCGAGAGAATAACAATATCTCCTGATCTCGCTTGCTGTTTTGCCACGGCAACCGCTTGTATTAAGTTGTCAACCTTGGTTACCCGTGTTGCTAATGCTGCCAGTTTATTGCCATCTTTGCCTAGCGTGATCAAATGATCAACTGCTGTTGCAAACACCGTTTGCAACGGACTAAAATCGGCACCCTTACCTTCACCACCCGCAATTAAAATAAGTTGCTGCGCCTTCGTTTTTGTTTTAGCTAAACTGGTTATTGCCGCTAATGTTGCACCAACGTTGGTGGCTTTTGAATCATTGATCCAAGTTATATTATCTGTGGTGGTAATAACTTGGCAGCGATGATCCAAACCTTTAAAACTAACTAAGCTATTGACCATTTCAACTAAAGGCCAACTAGCACTTTGCCCTAAAGCCAAAGCAGCCAAACAATTTAACGCATTATGAATTCCGGCGATAGGTAACGACTCAAGTGTTAGCAGTGCTTTTTCCCCAAACATCAGTTGATATTTAGTGGCTACTTTAGCAATACCAAACTGCTCATTATTGGGTTTGTCGCTACCAAAAGAGATCATTGGTTGATCTTCATTTGCCTGTGTCGGCTTGGTTAATGCGTCATCACGATTAAAGACTAACGTTTGTGCTTGCTGATATATTTTTTGTTTAATTTGATGGTAATTTGCTAAAGTTTTGTGACGATCCAAATGATCATCACTAACATTTAATATGCTGACTCCAAGTGCTTGCATACTTGCCAACGTTTCTAACTGAAAACTCGATAACTCCAAAACTAAGCAATCTATTTTATCAGCGAAGACATCATTTAAATAATCGAGTACTGGTACACCTATATTGCCTGCTAATGGCACATTTAAACCGATATTTTTAGCCATATGTACCAGTAAGCTAACCACCGTAGATTTACCATTTGAACCTGTTACCGCTAAAATAGGTAATGCTTTGTGCTGACTTTTAAGTAGTTGACAAAAAAGTTCAACATCACCCAAAACCTGACAATGCACCTTGATATGCTCACTTATAGCCGCTTGCTTTAAATCGATACCAGGGCTAGCAATAATGATGTCAGCAGTGCTGATAAGTTGCTGATCCCAGTGACCTAATGATAATTTCACCTGGGGGAAGTCATCTTTAAACTGGGCGCAATTAAACAAATTTTCTCGACTATCATTGGCCGTAAAAATCAAACCTTGTGACTGCAAAAAACGCACACAAGACATACCGGTGACACCGAGTCCCAGTACTAATACTTGCTTAGCTTTCATTTTTTCAATCAATTGCATTATTTATTACTTACCACTTACCGTTAATTATTTTGTTTCGAGTATTGTCCACTAACGTAGTTTTAAGGTTGCCAAACCGATCAACACTAACATCAACGAAATGATCCAAAAGCGCACGATCACTCTTGGCTCTGGCCAACCTTTTAATTCATAATGATGGTGAATAGGTGCCATCCGAAAAATTCGTTGACCACGAAGTTTATAAGAACCCACTTGTAGGATCACTGAAACTGTTTCCATCACGAAAACACCCCCCATAATGAACAGCACGAGCTCTTGCCGCACTAATACCGCGATAACGCCAAGCGCAGCACCCAAAGCTAATGAACCCACATCACCCATAAATACTTGTGCTGGGTAGGTGTTAAACCAAAGAAAGCCTAAACCAGCCCCCATTATTGCGGTACAAACCACTACCAGTTCACTGGTCATCGCAATATGAGGAATATGTAAATAACTAGAAAAGTTAACATTGCCAGTGACATAGGCAAACAACGCAAAAGCGCCTGCCACCATAATCGTTGGCACTATGGCTAAACCATCTAAACCATCGGTTAAATTTACGGCATTACTGGTACCGACAATGACAAAATAAGTGATCACAATAAAAAACAAGCCTAGTTGTGGCATGAAATCTTTAACAAAAGGGATCAATAAGGAAGTTTCTACTGGGCTCGCTATTTGGTATAAAAAAACAGCCGTGGCTAAAGCAATAACGGTTTGCCAAAAATATTTCCAACGTGCGATCAAACCATTAGCATCTTTGCGGATCACTTTTCGATAATCATCGACAAAACCGATCACGCCAAAACTAATGATGACAAACAACACCACCAAGACATAAGTATTTGATAAGTCAGCCCATAACAATACACTGATCACAATTGACGCTAAAATTAAAATACCACCCATAGTCGGCGTACCCGACTTAATTAAATGACTTTGTGGGCCATCATCACGTACGGTCTGCCCTATTTGCATCCGTTGTAAATATCGAATGAGTTTAGGACCAAAATACAGCGAAATAATCAGCGCCGTTAAAGTACTAATAATGGCGCGAAACGTAAGGTAAGAAAATACGTTAAAAAATGAATAATATTGAGTTAAATAATCCGCTAGCCACATTAACATTATGGTTGCTCCATTTTTAATTGAACATTGGTTGCTTGTGTTTTAAAAGCCAGTTTAAGCTGTTCGACCACATGTTCCATATGGGCACTACGCGAACCTTTTACCAAGATTGAAATAGTTTGCGATTCGTTCGCCAACATCGTTGTTAAACTCATCACTAACTGTTCACGAGAACTAAAATGCTGTCCTAAATTTTGCTGTGCTGACGTGCCATGATGTTTATTTTGTAAAGAGAAAGCATCGGCGGAACTTTGGCTAAGTATGCCTAAAGTCAATAAATCATCTAAGCCTTGTGCTTGCGCATATTCACCTATTTGATGATGATAGCGCCGAGCATCGGCACCCAGTTCGCCCATATCGCCTAAAATAAGTACGCGCCGACCAGGGTAACTCGCCAACAATTCAATGGCGGCTTTAGTCGATTCAACATTGGCATTATAAGTATCGTCAATTAACCGACACTGTGATGATAATTGAAATAAGTTTAATCGTCCTTTTACCGCTGACATTAATAGTAGCCCTAACCTGATATCATCTAAGCCAGCGCCAAATTCCAAACTGATAGCTGCTGCCGCGACCGCATTACAGACATTATGTCGGCCGGGTACCGTTAATTCGATAAAGGTAGCCCCGCGCTGACAAGTCAATTTAAAGCTAGCGCAACCATTATCATCAAGCACGACATCAGAGCTATAACAATCAGCTTTATTTTTATTTCCCTTGAGACAAGAAAATCGTCTCACATTTCGATTAGTTAAACGCCACTGCCATTTATGTGCATAACGACTATCTAAATTATAAAGTGCAACGCCATCGGCTAATAAACCTTCAAATATTTCACCTTTGGCACGGGCAACCCCACATAAATCGCCAAAACCTTCTAAATGGGCTGCGGCAATATTGTTGATCACCGCAATGTCTGGTTTGACTAAATGGGTGGTATAGGCAATTTCACCGATATGATTTGCCCCCATTTCAATAACGGCAAAATCATGCTCAGGTGTTAATCGCAACAAGGTTAACGGGACACCAATATCATTATTAAAATTACCTTCGGTGGCTAACACCGTCCCCAAACGCGACAAAATAGCCGCCACCATTTCTTTCACCGTAGTTTTACCACTACTACCCGTGATACCGACGGTTATTGGCGCAACTTTAGTCTTAATATAAGCCCCCAACTTGCCGAGGGCTATACGGGTATCTTCAACAATAATTTGAGGTAAATTAGTCTCCTGGCGGTGATCGACAATAATTGCAGCACATCCTTTTTGCGCGACTTGTTCAATAAAACGATGTCCATCAAAATTAGGGCCTTTTAAAGCAAGAAAAAGCTCACCACGTTTTAATGCGCGACTGTCAGTATTAATAGAATGAATAGTCACCAACTTATCAGTATTATCACCAACAAGTTGACCTGCCGCTGCCTCGGCAATCTCATCGAGTAATAAAGGGATCATACGTTTGCCTCTTGATCTGGCTTCAAGTCAAAATCCTTGCGATCTTTTCCATGAAAAAAAGCATTTACCACTGCTCGTTCATTATAATCAATACGTTTGTTGCCAACCATGAGGTAGTCTTCGTGGCCTTTACCGGCTAACAACACCATATCTTCAGGTTTGGCTTTTGCTAAAGTAGCCAATACCGCTTGTTGCCTGTCTAGCATCACGGTAATTTTTTCAGGGTGTTGACAGCCCGCCAAAATATCATTGGCAATGAGTTCCGCTGCTTCTGATCGTGGATTATCATTACTAACAATAACGTGATCAGCCCGCCGTTCTGCTACCCTACCCATTAAAGAACGCTTGCCTTTATCACGATCACCACCACAACCAAAAACCAACCACAATGAGCCTTGGCAATGTTCTCTACAAGCCACTAAAGCATTTTCTAACGCATCAGGCGTATGAGCATAATCAACAACTGCAGTCGTTTCACCTTGTACGGTAAATATTTCCATGCGTCCAATAACAGACGTTAACTGCGCAATAGCTTGGCAAATACCAAGCAATGGAATGTTTTTCGCGATTAATACGGCAATAGCAGCTAATAAATTATCAATATTAAAATCCCCTAATAAAGGGCTAGTGACCGTTTGTTCGCCTAAGTGGGTGACCAGCTTAAAGGTAATGCCGCGACTAACATGGCTAATATCCGTTGCAATAACATACTGTTTGAACTGCGCTAGCTTTATGGTTTTACCATAAACAATAACAGGTTGCTTTTCATGCCAACACTCAAGCCATTGCTGGGCTTGGGCATCATCACCATTTAAAATGGCTATTTGGCTAGGCTGCCCAGAAAAAATGGTCTTTTTAGCCGCACCATACGCCGCCATAGTGTGGTGAAAATCGAGGTGATCACGGGATAAATTAGTAAACACGGCAATATCAATAATCGCATGGGTTAAACGTCGTTGACTCAATGCATGAGAGGAAACTTCCAGTGCGACATTTTGATCGCCTTGTTGCTTAAAACTCATTATGTACTGGTGTAATTCAGTCGCTCCTGGAGTGGTATTAACCAATGGCTCCAGCGCATCAACTTTACCTGCACCTAAAGTACCAAGCACTGAACAAGACTGTTGATTGGCAACCAGTAACTTAGCAATAAGTTGACAAGTACTGGTTTTACCATTGGTCCCCGTAACACCTATCATCGTCATATTCGATTGCGGCTGTTGATAATAGTGCTGACACAAAGTACACAAATGATAATTCAACTGAAAAAACTGTATGACTAACGAGCTTTTGGTTGCTACTCGACATAAAGTTGCTTCGCCATGGTACTGTTGATTTTTGCATTCGGTTAACACCAATACAGCGCCTGATTTAACAGCCTGATCGATATGATCACGACCATCTTGTTGCGCACCAATAATAGCGCAAAAAATATCATTAACCTTGATCACTCGACTATCATTAACCAACTGGGCACAGTGTTTTAACGGGGCTTGATAACTTTCATCGATATCAATATCAAAGTTTTTTAACGTGTTAACAATTGAGAAATTGTGCTGTTTAGGCATTGCCGTGCTCCAATTTCTGCTTGGTGTTTCTTTTCAAACGGGTTAGCTTTTCTGTTATATGTTTTGTCGATGGGGTTTGCACTAATTGTTTGTTGGCGTCTGGGGCAATATTCAATACGCTTAACGCACCTTTCATCACCCGAGAAAATACCGGTGCAGCTACTTCACCACCATGATATAAATCACCACTCGGTTCATTGATTACCACCACCACCACAATTTCAGGCTGAGTAATTGGCGCAATACCTGCGAATAAACCAACATAATCGTTACCATAACCACCAGCAAAGGCTTTAATTGAAGTGCCTGTTTTACCGCCAACACGATAGCCAGCAACCCGCGCTTTTCTAGCATGTTTATTGACGACTTTTTCTAACATAGCTAACACTTTGTCGGTATGCTCTTGCGAAAATACTCGTTCTTTTTCAGGTTGATAATCACTATCTTTATCTTGTTTGATAATAGTGAAGGGTTGCTTAATGCCACCATTCGCTAAAATGGAATAAAAACGCGCTAATTGTAAGGGGGTGATCGCCAGACCAGCTCCCCACGATAGCGTTGCCAATTCAAATTTTGACCAGCGCGCGCGATCATGCATCATTCCTGAGCTTTCGCCCGTTAAACCTGTGCCAGTATCTTCGCCAAAACCAACCTCAAAGAATTTATCTAATAGAAA
>CAZVPC010000146.1:0-7393 GCA_964629005.1 uncultured Pseudoalteromonadaceae bacterium
CTTGATAAGGGGGATCATTATTTGAGTAATAATGAACATCGGTTAATAACCTTTAAAGCCATGGCACAATTTTTAGCCGAGAATATTGGTAGTAAAGATCACGGTGAAAAATAGCCATATCAGTAGTATTTTATTCTGTTGTTTTTCGTTAAAATGAGCTAATTGTTTTAAGTGCTTTATATTTTAATAATAATGAGCACTTAATGTTGTCCTCTTCCGCGTGTTTTATTTTATGAATTCATTATTATTAACTGAAATTTCTACTGAGCAAGTTGATTTAATAAAAGCCTTGCTGTTATTAGAAGAATATATCTTCGAAAAAAAACCATTTCTTGATCAACAGTTTGCTGACATAGTTAGCCACTGTCGCTGCATTGTTGCGAGTGAAAATGATCCACTGGTTAAAGTTGAACTATTTTTAGACACTATTTTTATTGATTTATTGTTGATTGATAAGCAGCAGGCACTGTGGCCGATAAAAAGCTTCTTATTTTCTGATGCTATAACCAATCGACATAGTGCACCCGCGTTAAAAGTTATCTTATTGCAGCAATTGGCTCGATATTGTGATTTAGACTGTGATGTGGTTTTTATCCCAGAATCGTTAATGGTGCGTATTAGTTGTGATGAAGATTATGTCGTGATTTTTGAACCGATCACAGGCGAAGCACTTGATTGGCAAACACTTGATGAACGGATCACTGATATTGAAGGGGATCCTGAAAGCATTAATATTGAAGGTGAAAGTAATAATGCCTTATTGCGTAATTATTTGATCAGTCTTAAGAATGCGCTAATTTTTGAGCAACAATTTCAAGCTGCCTTACGGTGTGTTGACGTATTGTTGGCAATGAAACCTGATGATCCCATTGAACGACGCGATCGTGGTTTTTTGCTTCATCAGCTCGATTGTTTTAAAGTGGCTTATGATGATTATCGTTACTTTGTGGAACAGTGCCCAGAAGATCCAGCGGCGCAATTATTGAAAATACAATTAGATGGTATCAAGATAACTAATACTGTTTTACATTAAAAATAAAACCATAATATTATGGAACAGAGCATAATAAAAATAATATTCGGATAAATAATGATAAACACCGCTTTGATCACTAACGATGCTACGGTACTGGGCTTGCTCACCTTGATGCTTGGTGCTGTCTTTTATACCTCGCGGAGTACTAAAGCTCATTGGCAAAAATTTTATTCCGTTGTTCCAGCCGTTTTAGTTTGTTATTTTTTACCCTCGTTATTAAATACTTTTGGTGTTATTAGCGGTGAGCAATCACAACTTTATTTTGTTTCATCGCGATACTTATTGCCAACCTGTTTAGTGTTATTAACGTTAAGTGTTGATTTAAAAGCAATAGCACAACTCGGTTCTAAAGCAATTATTTTATTTCTCACCGGCTCTGTTGGTATTGTTATTGGTGGTCCTATTGCCTTATTAATAGTTTCTACAATTTACCCTGAATTGTTGGGCGTTCATGGTCCTGAAGCTGTGTGGCGAGGCATGACTACCGTTGCCGGTAGTTGGATTGGTGGCGGAGCTAATCAAGCGGCGATGAAAGAAATTTATGGCGCGGGTGATAAAATATTTTCAGCAATGATCACCGTTGACGTTATTGTTGCCAACCTTTGGATGGCTGTTTTATTGATCATGGCGGCTAAGGCCGATGTGATCGATAAAAAATCAGGGGCAGATACATCAGCTATTACTGCGTTAAAAGATAAAATAGAGTCTTTTCGAGCAAAACATGAACGTATTCCTACCTTAAATGATTTAATGTTAATACTTGCCGTTGGCTTTGGTGTTACAGGTTTTGCGCATTTGTTTGCAGACTTGATCACTCCTTATTTTGTCGAAAATTATCCAGCATTAGAACGTTTTAGTTTTCATAGTAAATTTTTCTGGATGATAGTTTTTGCGACTACCGTAGGGCTTGGTTTTTCTTTTACGCGTATACGCCAGCTTGAGGGTGTGGGAGCCTCTAGAGTTGGTTCGGCATTTTTGTATATTCTTATTGCCTCGATTGGCATGAGAATGGACATTACGATGATAACAGATACGCCCATTTATTTTGTTATTGGCCTTATTTGGATGTTTGTTCATGCGAGTTTGATGTTGGTGGTAGCCAAAATGATCAAAGCACCTCTTTTTTATATGGCGGTGGGAAGTCAAGCAAATGTTGGTGGTGCGGCATCAGCACCGATTGTAGCCTCGGCTTTTCATCCCAGCTTAGCACCCGTAGGGGTTTTATTGGCAGTTTTAGGCTATACCTTAGGCACCTATATGGCGTGGCTATGTGGACAAATTCTGCAAACAATTAATTTATACCCATCGTGAGATTTTTAGATGACTTTAAATGTAAAACGTAGGTGTAAAACACAGGAATAATAATGAGCTTAGCAACAATAAATTTAGCGGGTTTCGATATCGCTAACGATCAACCTTTCGTATTATTTGGTGGCATGAATGTTTTAGAGTCGCGTGATCTAGCCATGCGTATTGCTGAATATTATGTTGAAACCACGCAAAAGCTCGGCATTGCTTACGTGTTTAAAGCCTCGTTCGATAAAGCAAATCGCTCCTCAATACATTCGTTTCGAGGCCCCGGTATGGACGAAGGTTTGAGAATATTTGAAGAAATTAAAGCCACCTTTAATGTTCCTATTATTACTGATGTTCATGAAATTCATCAAGCACAACCTGTTAGCGAAGTAGTTGATATTATTCAGCTACCCGCATTTTTAGCTCGGCAAACTGACTTGGTGGTGGCAATGGCAAAAACCAATGCCATTATTAATGTTAAAAAACCACAATTTTTAGCGGCGCATGAAATGCGTCATATCATTAATAAATTTGCTGAAGCGGGTAATGACAAAATCATCTTGTGTGAACGGGGTAGTTGTTATGGTTATAATAATTTAGTGGTTGATATGCTGGCGATGGATGCAATGAAATCTTATGCGCCAGTAATTTTTGATGCCACACATGCACTACAACAACCCGGCGGTAGAGCTGATTCTGCTGATGGTCGTCGTGCTCAAGCGGTACAACTTGCTCGAAGTGGTATGGCGTTGGGTATTGCGGGTTTGTTTATTGAGGCTCACCCTGATCCAGACCAAGCAAAATGTGATGGTCCTTGTGCATTACCTTTAGATAAATTACAACCTTATTTAGAGCAAATGAAGGCGGTTGATGAATTAGTTAAAAGTTTCACACCCATAGTTACTCGATAAAAAGTTACAAAGTGAAAAATTACAAGCTAAAAAACCACTGTCGCTAGGGGAGTGCTGACAGTGGTTTTTTCTAAAAAGTTCATTCGTTACTCTGCGATCAGAGTAGCTTCGGCAATGTTATGCTTTTTGGTTGCATTAATTAATTTAGCTTGCTTGGTTAATAACTTAGTGCTATTAACTGTGATTGCTTCGTTGGTTAATTGCAAAGCAGCCATAGAATTAGCTAATGACAACATGGCTTGTTGATTTAAAGCTACTTTATTTAATGGTTCAACTTTTTCTGTTTGAAGTTGTGGTAATTCAAATGCTTGCACCGTAGCAGAGCTTAAAATTAAAGTGATCAATAATGTTAAACATAGTGTTACGAATATTGATAAAGTATTGATTGATTTCATGATAGTACCTATTTAATCCAATTATATTAAAACGTCAATTTACCGAATAGATGTTTTTTGGACTGCTCACTTTATTTTAGGATGTGGTCTTAGTAACATCCAAACTATGCTTTCTAATACGGTTAGTATTATTGGGCTGGTTTACGTCGTCTTTCATCTACAGGAAGAATAATAGCTAAAAATTAGCAATTTTTAAAATGACGATTTATAATGCTATCCATTAGAAAAACTAATGCGAAATTATTATCTGTTATTTATGCATAAATAGGATGGTCAATGGCAAATCGTCTTCCCCCATTAAATGCTCTGCGAGCCTTTGAAGCTTCGGCTAGGCAGTTAAGTTTTACTAAGGCCGCAGAAGAACTTTTTGTTACGCAAGCGGCTATTAGCCACCAAATAAAATCATTAGAAGAGTATTTAGGCATAAAGTTATTTATGCGAAAAAACCGTTCTTTATTATTAACAGAAGAAGGTCAAGCCTATTATTTAGACATTAAAGACATTTTTAATGCTTTATATGATGCAACAGAGAAGTTATTAGCACGTGGCGCTAAAGGAGCTATTACGGTGAGTATGCAACCTAGTTTTGCTATTCAGTGGTTAGTGCCGCGTTTAAATGCATTTAACCAGTTGCATCCTGAGATTGACGTTAGGATCAAAGCGGTTGATCAAGCCGATAATTCATTAACTGAAGATGTTGATGTCGCGATTTATTATGGGCGTGGACGTTGGTCCAATGTGAGTGCAGAAAAGTTACATACTGAATATTTGCTCCCTGTGTGCTCGCCATTATTATTAAATGGCAAAAAACCATTAAATTCTGTGGGCGATTTAGCTCAACACACTTTGCTACATGATACTTCTCGCCGTGATTGGAAGCGTTGGTTTAAAGAAGTAGGAGTAAGAGGTGCTAACGTAAATCACGGTGCTATTTTTAGTCATTCCTCCATGGTGTTACAAGCCGCCATTTATGGACAAGGGGTTGCGTTAGTCAATAGTGTATTGGCGAAACCAGATATTGATGCAGGTCGTCTGATAGCACCATTTGAACATGTATTGATCAGCAAAAGCAGTTTTTATATTGTTTGCCGTGAGCAGCAAGTAGCCATTGGTAAAATTTCTTCTTTTAGAGAATGGGTACTTAATACCGTTAATGACGAAAAAGATATGTCTATTGAGCAGCAAGGTTTATGACTAATGTGATAATTTCAAATGCCATCGATCCAATTGCAACCTTTGTTTTTGCTCATGGCGCGGGTGCCGATATGAACCACGAATTTATGACGCAGGTAAGTCAACTATTAGTTAAACACCATATCTCTGTGTTTGGTTTTAATTTTCCTTACATGATCAAACGCCAGTTAACGGGAAAACGTTATCCACCTGATCGTATGCCTAAGTTATTAACCGCTTATCAGCAAATATTAACTAATATTGATAATGTAATGAGCAGTAACGTGCCATTATTTATTGGTGGAAAATCAATGGGCGGAAGAGTTGCGGCAACGTTGAGTGCACAAATCAATAATAATTTGCCTCAACTTTCGGGGCTTATTTGTTTAGGTTATCCTTTTCATCCCCAAAATAAACCTGACACGCTTCGACTTGAACCGTTACAAAAATGTTTGCTACCGACCCTCATTGTTCAGGGAGAACGTGATGCATTAGGTGACCGACAGGCTATAGCCGGATATGACTTACCTAAAAATTGCCAAATTAACTTTCTTGAAGATGGTGATCATAGTTTTAAACCTAGAGTCAAATCAGGGTTTAGCCAGCAACAACACATTAATACGGCAGTACAACATATAGTGAAGTTTATTCATGTTAATAAGTAAAAATTTTCATCAGCGGCTTTTATTTGCTTTTGTCGGCATCAGTGGTGCTTTTTCAGTATTGTTATCAGCTTGGCTCGCTCATGCGGGGGCTGAATTGCCAACAGAGGCTCAACGTCGATTGGGCATTGCTTTGGCAATGCAATTTATACACACCTTGGCACTTTTAGTGACCTTGGTTTGGTATCAACAGCAGCAACGTCGCTTTTTAATGATTGCGGCTTATTGTTTTTTTATTGGCATTCTATGTTTTAGTGGTGTTTTATACCTTAAGACATTTCATCTACTAAGCTTATTGGGTAAACTAGCGCCTTTTGGCGGGATCTCGCTAGTTTTTGGCTGGTTAATGTTAACCATATCGGTAAGTATCAGGAAGTAAACACTAATGACCGCAATTGTTTTATATTGTCGCCCCGGATTTGAAAAAGAATGTGGTGCTGAAATACAAGAAAAAGCCGCTTGGAATGAAGTGTACGGTTATTTAGAGCTGGCTAAAAAGCAAGGGATAGTATTTTTTCATTTAAACCAAACGGATGATGCTGAAATTTTGCTGCAAAAATTACCGCTAAAGCGTTTGATTTTTGCCCGTCAATGGTTTGCTACCATTACAGACAAAATTGATCTTCCCAAATACAATCGAGTTGAAGCGATCAGCACAGCCTTAGGTAGTGAGTGGCAATATAGTGATCTACGTATGGAAACCCCCGATACCAATGATGGTAAAGCCTTGTCTAAATTTTGCCGTAAGCTTGCTGTTCCTCTACGCCAAGCATTAAGAAAGACCAAGGTATTGACCGAAAAAGGTGATCACGACGGAGTAAATTTACACGCCTTGTTTTTTAATGGTCAACAAGTGATTTTGGGGTATTCGTTTACTCATAATAGCTCTGCTGATGTTATGGGTATTCCGCGCTTGAAATTTCCCTCGCAAGCACCGAGTCGATCTACTTTAAAATTAGATGAAGCATTTTTAACTTTTATTCCTAAAGAAGAACGAGAATGGCGACTAACCTCGGGTTTACGTGCGGTTGACTTAGGCGCAGCTCCGGGTGGATGGACTTATCAATTAGTTCGTCGTGGTATGATGGTTGCAGCCGTTGATAATGGCGCTATGGCTGAATCTTTGATGGAAACGGGTCAGGTTAAGCATCATCAGGTAGATGGCTTTAAATTCGTGCCAATGAAACAAAATGTTTATTGGCTAGTATGCGACATGATCGAAAAGCCGACTCGTGTTGCCAAATTGATGGCACAATGGTTATTGAACGGCTATTGCAAAGAAGCAATGTTCAACTTGAAATTACCAATGAAAGGGCGCTATCAGCAAGTACAGGAAGATCTACAACTGATAAAAGACCTGTTTTCTGAAAATAAAGTTAAATATGAATTGTATGCGAAACACTTATATTATGATCGTGAAGAAATTACCGTACATGCACGTTTATTGTCGCCAATTCCTAAACAAGATTAATAAATAAAACAAAAAAAACGACCAAAAGTCGTTTTTTTTGTTTTGATCAATGGCTCAATTAAGCTGTTGTTATATAACCGTTTTACCTCAAGATGCTGAAACTAGCATGTTGAAGTATCTCGGTTATAAACGCTCTAATAAGGCTTCGGTAAAGTCTGTAGTGCCGTGAGTACCACCAAGATCGCCGGTGGTGCGATCGCCTGATTCAATCACATCGATAATGGCCGTACGAATTTTATCCGCTTTGTCACTCATATCTAAATATTCTAACATTTGAATGGCGGCTAGAATAATTGACGTTGGATTTGCTAGATTTTTGCCAGCAATATCAGGTGCGCTGCCGTGAACTGCTTCAAAAATAGCGCAGTTTTTACCAATATTAGCACCGGGTGCCATGCCAAGGCCGCCCACTAAACCAGCACAAAGATCAGATAAAATATCACCGAACA
>CAZVPC010000147.1:0-7365 GCA_964629005.1 uncultured Pseudoalteromonadaceae bacterium
AATGCAACTAATTGAATTAGAACACTATTTAAATAAAATTTTAGCCATTGAATCGATCAAGGATTATTGTCCTAATGGTTTACAGGTGCAGGGTAGTGAGCGGATCAACAAAATTGTTACCGGTGTAACTGCAAGTAAAGCGTTGATCGACCGTGCTATTGCTGCACAAGCAGATGCCTTAATTGTACATCATGGTTTTTTTTGGAAAAACGAGTCTTATGTTATTCGTGGCATGAAGTATGAACGGATCAAAGCATTACTTGCTCATAATATTAATTTATTCGCTTATCATTTACCGTTGGATGTTCATGAGCAATTTGGTAATAATGCACAATTAGGACAAATTTTATCGCTTGAAAATATTCAACCGTTAACGGGAGTTGAGCCTCAAGGCATTGTGCTACAGGGTGAATTAGCACAGTCATTGTTGGCTGATAAGTTTTTACAAATTATTTCAGAAAAATTACAGCGACAATGCTTACATCTTAAAGCGGTATCGAATAAAACGATAAAAACGGTTGCTTGGTGCACGGGCGGCGGGCAAAATTATCTTGAACTTGCAGCAGAGCAGGGTATTGATGCGTTTATTACAGGTGAAGTGTCAGAGCAAACGACTCATATTGCCAATGAGATGGACATTCATTTTTTTGCTGCGGGCCATCATGCGACTGAGCGTTATGGCATCAAAGCTTTGGGTGAACATTTAAGTAAAGAATTAGCGTTATCAGTTGAATTTATCGATATTGATAATCCTGTTTAGTGCTGTTTACAAGTGCCAATTAACGTTAATTTAGAGCCAAATAATAAGCGTTAAAACAATGCTTTTAACCATTGCCACAAACGACCAATACTTTCATACCAAGCAGTTGTTGTTTGTTGTAATTTATAACTACTGGGCAGGTAGTAATGCCAGTTTTTTGCTTGCGTGGAATGTTTTACCCAAAAACTTGCCGGTGCGGCTATGGGGGTAACGCCATATTGTTGAAAATACTTTATGGCGCGTGGCATGTGATCGGCATTAGTGATCAAAACGACATTTGTTCCGATCACTCTAGGGGCAATGAGTTGTGCTTCTTCTTCGGTATCTTTAGGAAAGTTTTCTGAAATTATTTTATTCGTTGGAATACCAAGACTAATGGCGGCTTGCTTTACGGCTTCAGCATTTGAACTATTTTGACCAAATGCCGCACCTGAAGTGATCAGGGTCGCTTCAGGATGAAGTCGGTAAATTCGTATGGCTTCAATTAAACGTTGTAAAGAGCATTCTTTTAGTTGCATAGTCGCAGGTAATGCGGGATCTGTGGTGTGTGAGCAGCCTAAAATAATAATATAATCAATTGGTTTTGTTGAATGAGTAAAGGCTTGATAGTTATCCTCAATGGGACTCATCACCCAATCTGAAAAGGGCGGGAAAGCACTAAAAAAAAATAATACCGTGCCAGCAAGTAAGCAGTTGAAACTGAATTTTGGTGATTTTCGATAAAATAGTAACGCACAAAAAAGCAAAAGGGTGATGACAGTCATTGGCATTATTAAGATACCAATGAGCTTCTTGAGCAAAAATAAATCCATGTTTTTTTATTCGTTTTATTTTAGTTATATGAATTTAGCTACTATAACAAGAAGTTGTTATAGCTTCAGTAAAATTATTATAACCAGCAATATGACATTTTACCTACCGTTTTCCTGACGAATGCTAGGATCTAAAAAAATTGTTTTTCTCCTTAAAAGTTTTTATTTTCTTAGACGTCTAAAAGTCTATTGATTTGTGCTTTTATTTCAGGTTTAATGGTCAGGTTGTTTAGAGTTTAAACTCAGCTTAAATAATAAATAACACCAGAAGAGGCGCGTTAGCTAGGTAAATAGTACAAGAAACCACTATTTTGTTGACTACTATTGAGGGAGACTAACGCCGAGGGCATTAATTGAGTGGTAATTAATGTTCGGTCACTAAGGTTGAATCCTTAGGATTGTCACCGTTTTCATGGCTTTTAATAGAAGCGAATGAAAGCATGGTGGAGAGCTTCTGGCTGAAAATGTTTAGATCTCGGCTTTTGCTCGCTAACTGCTCAGTCACGCTCTTCCTTTTTGTATTGACTCTATTTTGATTAGAAATATGAGTTTATTAGGGAGATCCCAATGAAAAAATTCACTTCACAACATATTTATTACTCGCCTTTTGCTTATTTGTTGGGGGCATTATGTCTAATTTAACCATCGCTAAATTTGGTGGCACTAGTGTGGCCGATCACCAAGCGATGTTACGTTGCGCTAATATTATAAAAAGTGATTTATCTAATTGCGTGGTGGTGGTTTCTGCCAGTGCTGGAGTTACCAATTATTTGGTGCGTTTAGCGCAAGCAGAATTAAGCTCAAAAGAGCAAAACCAATTGATTAATAAAATCAAAGCCATCCAATTAAATATTAGTCAACATCTTGAAAATCAAGCCGTACTCAATGATAAAATATTAACCATATTAGCGGGCTTAACCCAGCTAGCAAGCACACAAGCTGAGCAATACAGTGCACAAACCTGTGACGCTATTTTAGCTTGTGGTGAGCAAATGAGTTCACTGTTATTTAGTGAAGTGTTAAGTAGTATTGGTGTGGCTAGTGAATGTTTTGATGTGAGAGAAGTGATGCAAACCAACAGTTTGTATGGCAAAGCTGTCGTTGATATTGAAGCACTAAAAGTTAACTGTTCTGAATTATTACAAGAAAAAAGTAGTCAGAAAGTTATTGTTACTCAAGGTTTTATTGGTCGCGATGGTTTGGGATACACTACTACCTTAGGCCGTGGCGGCTCAGATTTTAGTGCTGCACTGCTAGCAGAAGCATTAAATGCAGATAATCTTGCTATTTGGACTGATGTTGTGGGTATATTTACCACCGATCCTCGTATTACCGCGCAAGCGCGTGCTATCCCTGAAATTAGTTTTGGCGAAGCGGCTGAAATGGCGACTTTTGGCGCAAAAATATTACATCCGGCCACGCTTATACCGGCAATGCGCCATAATATTCCGGTATTTGTAGGGTCAAGTAAAGAGCCTGAAAAAGGTGGTACGCAAATTCAGCATAAAGTAGATTCAACCCCTACTTATCGCTCTATTGCCTTGCGGCGAGAGCAAAGTTTAGTAACGGTAAAAAGCCCTGCAATGCTACATGCTAGTGGTTTTTTAGCGCAAGTTTTTTCGATTTTGGCCAAACACGAACTCAGTGTCGATTTGATCACCACCAGCGAGATCAGTGTTGCGTTAACCTTTGATAACCCGTCTGGTACCACGCAAGCATTATTAACTGACAGAGTGATCAAAGAGTTAGAGCAGTTATGTGAGGTATCGATTGAACATGGTTTGTCGTTAGTGGCAGTAATTGGCAATGATTTGCATACCAGTAAAGGTTTAGGGAGTAATATTTTTGACAAAATTAATGATTTTAATATCAGAATGATCTGTCATGGTGCCAGCGCTAACAATTTATGCTTTTTAGTACCTGAGCAAGATGCTAATGCTGTGGTTGAACAGTTGCACAATACCTTGTTTGTTTAACGGTTTTTATTTTGATGACTAACTAACTAATAGTTAGTCACTCATTTTCATTAATAATTGATCTAACACATTATTGATATTTTGTATTTCATCTACCGTTAAACCAGTTTTAGCTAGCATTGTGGTTGGAATACAGGCTGCTTTTTGTTGCAGTAATTGACCTTGTTCGGTTAAATGAATTTTTACTACACGTTCATCTTTTTGATTACGTTTTCTTAAAATAAGCCCTAATTTTTCCATGCGTTTTAGTAGTGGTGATAAAGTGCCAGAGTCTAAATCAAGTTTGTGACCAATAGCTTTTATTGAAATGGCTTGTTGTGCTTGCCATAAAACTAACATTACCAAATATTGTGGATAGGTTAAGTTAAGCTCGCTCAATAAGGGCGCATACAAACGATTCATTATTTTATTTAAATTATATAATCGAAAACATAATTGCTTTTCTAATTTTAATTGTTCAGTCATTATTTGATTACTAATTTATGGTTTAACCTAACAACTTTTCAATGTCTTTAGCTAAAGCTGCTGGTTTTACGGTTGGCGCGTAGCGTTTGATCACTTTACCTTGTTGATCAACTAAAAATTTAGTGAAATTCCATTTTATACTCTTACTGCCTAAAATTCCTGGGGCTTGGGTTTTTAAAAAGTTATAAAGTGGGTGACTATTGTCACCATTGACTTCTATTTTACTAAATAATGGAAACTTAATATTAAAGCGTAAATCACAAAAGCTTTTAATTTCTTCATTATTGCCTTTTTCTTGTTTACCAAATTGATTGCAGGGAAAAGCCAGCACTTCAAGACCTTGTTGCTGATATTGATTATATAATTCTTGTAAGCCCTGATATTGAGGGGTAAAACCACAATCACTAGCCGTATTAACAATTAATAGCACTTTTCCTTGATATTGTTCAAGCGTCATTGTTTCGCCAAGGTTATTTTCAACAGTATATTGATGAATAGAATTTGTCATAGTGCTTGCCTTTATTTGTTGTGCAAAATCAAGTTGTGCACAATATAAAGTATTTATAGAGATCAGTCAATAAACTTATAATGGTTTTTTAATGAAAATGATAGAATGACGAAAAATATTTTTTCAAGGAAAAATAATGATAAAAATTGCATTTATTGGTTTGGGTGTCATGGGCTACCCCATGGCAGGGCATTTACAAAACGCAGGTTTTGATGTTTGTGTTTATAACCGCAGTAGTGAAAAAGCACAACGCTGGACACAAGAATATGGTGGTACATCGGTTACTACACCGGCACAAGCAGCGTTAGCCTGTGATATTGTTTTTTGTTGTGTGGGTAATGACGATGATGTTCGCCAAGTCACTTTAGGTGCGAACGGTATTTTTGCAGGAATGAAAGAGGGCAGTATTTTTGTTGATCATACTACAGCGTCAGCAGATCTAGCGCGGGAATTAAATGAAATAGCAAAAACACAAAACAAATATTTTTTAGATGCGCCTGTTTCAGGTGGTCAGGCAGGTGCTGAAAATGGCGCACTTACCGTTATGGTGGGTGGTGAGCAGGCTATTTTTGCACAAGTGCAGCCGGTAATGGCTGCTTATGCTAAATTTAGCAAACTCATGGGCGCCGCTGGCAGTGGTCAATTAGCTAAAATGGTGAATCAAATTTGTATTGCGGGTGTGGTTCAAGGTTTGGCGGAAGCATTTAACTTTGCAGAGCGTGCAGGGCTTGATAGTAATGCCTTAGTGGAAACCATCTCTAAAGGGGCGGCAGGTTCATGGCAAATGGAAAATCGCTATCAAACTATGTTTGCAGGTGAGTATGACTTTGGTTTTGCGGTAGATTGGATGCGTAAAGATTTAGGTATTGCTTTTGCTGAGGCTGAAAAAAATGGAGTAGCATTGCCTATGACTAAAATGGTTGACGGCTTTTATCAAGAAATTCAAGAAAATGGCGGTAGTCGTTGGGATACTTCAAGCTTGATTTCTCGCTTTAAAAAATAATTTTTAAGCGCTCTGGGTCTGGGGGTATGTAATATGTTATCAAGAATTAAGTTAGGATCTCAGTTCGTTATTTATCATCATTTAGCCTTGTACATATTCGTATAAGGCTTTTAATACTTGTGTTTTTTGTTGATTTTTTTCGTCATCAACATTCAAATCATGAACCAAATTTTCAAGCTTCATCATAAATTCGTCAATGCTTAAAATGCCTTTACCACCATTTTGTAATTTATTTTGACAATAACTTTGCCATTGTTGTTGTTCCTCTATATTAAGTGTTAATGGGTAATTTCGGGCGCGGTATCTAAATAACAAAACGGGCAAGCGTTGATCTTGAAAATTAAACTCATGGTTAGCTAATTGTTCGGGCGTTAAACTATGTAGAATTTCCATTTGTGCTTTATCGCTAGCACTAAAAAAACTACCAGAATACAGTGCGTGTTCCGCATCAATTTTCTCATCATTGTCATAATTATCAACAAATACATCACTTAATTTATCACGTAAATTTTTATGTGTTTTTAGCGATTTTAAATTCGATAAACACTGTTCACGGGGAATGACCAAACGCTTCGCATTTTTAGGTAATAGTGTTTTTGCAGGGGCGACTACAGGGCATTTATTTATGTGGATTAGTTTTAGCGGAATAGGTTTTTCTTCGGGGGCTAAATCGTCATAGCGAGTGTATAAACGCGCTTTAATTTCTTCACTGCTTAATTCAAATAAAGGCGTAGGATCTTGAGCTAAGTCAACTGCAATAACCGCATTTTTATTGCTTGGATGATAACTCACGGGTGCGAACCAACTGGTACAGCCATGTACTGATGAAATTTTACTTGAAGTATGTACAATTGGTGTCATGTTATATACATCAATTAATTCAGCGACTTGTTTTTTATTTTTTAAATTAAAAATAAACTCATAAAGTTTTGGTTGTTTTTCTTTGATCAGTTTTGCCATAGCGATAGTGGCGTAAACATCACTCATCGCATCATGGGCTGCTTCATGGCTAATGCCATTAGCTTTGGTGAGTAATTCAAGGCGAAAACTCACTACTTGCTCACCATCGCGCTCAACTGTTGGCCAATTAATACCCTCAGGGCGCAATGCGTAGCAAGCGCGCACCATATCAATAATATCCCAGCGACTATTGCCATGCTGCCATTCACGTGCATAGGCATCATAAAAATTACGATAGAGCAAATAGCGTGTTACTTCATCATCAAAACGAATATTGTTATAACCGGCAACACAAGTATTAGGCTGACTAAACAGGGTATGAATACGCTGAGCAAATTCGGCTTCGCATAAACCCTGCTGTTTTGCTTTTTGTGGGGTAATGCCAGTAATTAAACATGCTTCAGGTTGCGGTAAGTAATCAACAGGCGGCTGACAATAAAACATTTGTGGCTCGCCAATAATATTTAAATCGAGATCGGTACGAATACCTGCAAATTGTGAGGGTTTATCTATTTTGGGATTAACCCCCCAAGTTTCATAATCGTGCCACAAAATACTTGGCTGGTTCATAGTGTCACTTTGTGTAACTTTACGTTCTTTGTTGTTCATATAAATCAACCATTTAACCCGGTTTATGTGTTGTTGTGTAACATTGGATATCATCGTGTTTTCTACCGTTATAAATAAAACCGTACCTATTTGTGTACCCACGGGAAATTTCTTGTGTGTACCCACGATAAAAATTATAAGGCAGTAGAAAATGGCACTAAGTGATTCAAAGTTAAAATCTTTAGTAAATAAAAAACAATCTAAACGTTTCGATATAGCTGACCGTGACAGCTTAAGTGTACGTGTTTCCGAGTTTGGTACCATCACTTTTC
>CAZVPC010000148.1:0-7327 GCA_964629005.1 uncultured Pseudoalteromonadaceae bacterium
TGCCGTGAGAAAGCAATAAATCGTTTTGCTGAGTTAAAATTAACGGGTAAGTTGTTTCTTAATGTTAGCCCTGCGGTGATGTTAAATAAAGAACACCCTAATGGCGAAACCATTAAATTGGTTGAACAAGCACAGCTAACGTGTCAGCAAGTTGTTATTGAGATCAGTGAAAAATATCCGTTTCCTGATAATGATATGTTTTTTAATGCTTTGGATAAATATCGTAAATTTGGCTTTGATGTTGCTATTGATGATTTAGGTGCGGGTTATTCGGGCTTAAAACAGTGGAATTTGCTACGCCCTGATATTGTTAAAATTGATCGTTATTTTATTGATCAATGTGATAAAGATGTGATGAAACGAGAGTTCTTGAGAACCTTGTTTGAATTAGGCAGAACTTCAAATGCCCATGTCATTGCCGAGGGTATTGAGACGAAAGAAGAATTTGAATTGTTACGTGATTTAGGAATGATTTATGCTCAAGGTTTCTTTTTGGCTCGTCCTGCCGAATTTCCGCGTTTAGATTACCCATTATTAAATGTTAGCTCATTAAGTAGAGATAAATCTCGATTAGGCACAGTAGCATTATTGGCATCTATGGCTTTAACCGTTAATTATGATCAAAATGCGAATGATGTTTATCAAATTTTTAGTGAAAATATTGATGTGCACGCGATCCCTGTTTTAGATGATAATAAACCTGTTGGCATGATATATCGTAGTGAATTGATGGAATTATATTCAGATATTTATGGGCGGGCATTGTTTTCAAAAAAATGTGCTTTAGAAATAATGGACTACAAACCTATTATGATCGAGCACACCATGCCTTTAGAGCAAGTTAGTGCTTTGTTAACGGCGAGAGCAAATTTAAAATTTACTCATTCTTTTATTATTGTTGAACATGGTTTGTATATTGGTGTTGTTTCCGCGCGTGATTTGTTAAAAAGTATTACTGAATCAAAATTAGAACAGGCGCGATATGCTAATCCATTAACAGGGCTGCCAGGTAACGTTTTAATTGAAAAAGAAATAGATTATATGTTGCGCAAAAAGCAAAAATTTCATCTTGCCTACTTAGACTTAAATCATTTTAAACCATTTAATGATATTTATGGATATGCTAAAGGAGATTTATTACTTAAATTGCTAGCGAACAGCATTCTTTTTTATACTAATAATCAAAACTGTTTTGTTGGTCATATTGGTGGTGATGATTTTATTATCATGTTTAAACAAGATAATTTTACCTCAATATGTCAGCAAATATTGGATGATTTTTCTAAAAAAAGTTTAACTTTTTTAACGAACGAGCACAAACTTCAGCAAGGTTATTTTGCTTTAAATCGTTGTGGAGACAAAGTTTTTCATCCCTTAGTGAGTTTGGCTATTGGGGTAATTAATCCTGATGTGAAATTATGCAATTCGTATCATCAAATTGCCGATTTAGCCTCACAAGCTAAGGCTCAGGCTAAAAAAATGCCAGGTAACAGCCTTTTTATTTGTCGTCGTAGTAACTTTGATGATAATAATATTGATCAACTAGCACCTAATGATGAAGTTGCATAGTCATTAATTACCAATCCACTTCTTGCTAAATCGACATTATAGCGCGAATAAAATATACTGGTACGAGTTCCTAAACTAAATTTATTTTTAGCAAAATTTTAGTTTTGCTAGTGGAGTCGTCTTAATGTCTGTTGTTATAAGTGGTACTGGTTTATTTACTCCCCCTGAAAGTGTTTCCAATGATGAATTGGTTGCTTGTTTTAATCAATATGTTGATCAGTTTAATACTGAACATCATGCGGATATTGCTGCTGGCAATATTGCAGCGTTAGCTTATTCAAGCAGTGAATTTATTGAAAAGGCATCAGGTATTAAAAGCCGTCATGTTATGTCTAAAGCCGATATTCTCGATCCCGAGATTATGCGACCAACCTTTGTTGAACGCCCTAACGATGAAATATCGATGCAGGCTGAAATTGGAGTTGCAGCGGCTAAACAAGCACTTGCGGCGGCTAATAAAACGGTTGATGATATTGATTTGATTATTGTTGCCTGTGCTTACACACAGCGTTATTACCCAGCCATGGCGATTGAAATTCAGCAAGCACTAGGTTGTGGTGGTTGGGCTTTTGACATGCTAGTGGCATGCTCTGCGGCAACCTTCGGTATTATTAATGCGGCTAATGCTATTCGAAGTGGTACGGCAAAAACAGTGTTAGTGATCAATCCAGAAATATTAACGCCACAAATTAATTTTCGTGACCGCGATAGCCATTTTATTTTTGGTGATGTTGCCACCGCTTCGATCATTGAAGATGAGTCAACTGCAACAGGCGAGCATTGCTTCAAGATCATCGCTGAACAACCGATCACTCAGTTTTCTAATAATATTCGTAGTAATATTGGTTATAGCAACGTCTGTAGTCCTGAAACAGCGCAAGCAGATGATAAGTATTTTATTCAACAAGGGCGCAAAGTCTTTAAAGAAGTCTTACCAATGGTCTCTCATTTAATCGCTGCACAAATGGAAAAGCTATCGCTTACCGCGAGTGATATCAAGCGCCTCTATTTACATCAAGCAAACATTAATATGAACAGTTTTATTGCCAAAAAAGTGTTAGGTAGAATACCAACAATCATCGAAGCGCCGATTATTTTAGACGAATATGCTAATACTAGCTCTGCAGGTTGTATTATTGCGCTACATAAACATCATCAAGATTTGCAGTCTGGCGATAAAGCGGTACTTTGTTCTTTTGGTGCGGGTTATTCTGCTTGTTGTCTTATTCTTGAACACCTTTAAATTTGCCAACCTTTGATTATTTCATCAATTAATTGGAACGTTAGCTGGGGGTTTTCTAAAGGAAACATGTGACCACCAGCGATAGGATGAATTTTTATTTTTTGATTTAATTTGGCAAAACGTTTAAAAAAATAAGCAGGGCTTACGTCACTGTTTTGGCCTATGATCAACGCTGCCGGAACTTTTAACTGTTGTTTGAATGTTGCTAAGTTGGTTGGCATATTACGAAATATTTGCGTTTCAACTTGCGGATTGAAAACTAATTCAAGTTGTTTGTTATTCACTCTAATGGCACTTTTGACATAGTCATTTAAGCAACGTTTATCAAAGTTTTTAAACAACTTACTACGACTAAATTGTTTAGCCAAATCTGTTTCTAACGGCCAATACTGACGGCGAACATTAGATTTTCCTGAGGGCGTTATTTTATCGATAACGGACGTTTTTTTAAGGAACTTGATCGCCCAACCTTCAACACCTGTGATCACGGGTGGGTCAAGCATGATCAAACCTTTAAATAATTCAGGATGTTTGCACGCGGCGATAAAAGAGATAACACCACCAAACGAATGCCCCATAGCGACGACTGGCTCAGGTTGTTGTTTAACAAAATGGATTAATTCATCAACTAAATGGGGCCAGTTATTACTTACCGGAAAACGTGTATTATGCCCATATTTTGCATGAGCAATAATTTTATAATTATCGCTATCTGTTGCGGTAAAATATTGGAAAAAGGTCTGATAACTGCCTGCGGGAAAACCGTTAGCATGAGCGAAATTAATTGTTGTCATTTTTTGATTTTATAGCTAGTTACTTACGAATAATTTAACACAAAGTGGTCGGATGAGATAGAGATTGTTTTATTGTATCAATAGATAAAAAACCCAGTACAAATACTGGGTTTTTATTATTTAATTTACTAGTGCTTTTTTAGCCGCTAGTTTGATAGTACTCTGCTTTCTAAAAATCTTCCAACATGTACTCTAACGAGTTTTCATATATCCTTAATTCTTTTGCTAGTTGGAATTGCTCTTTAAGCTGTTCAATTTCGCGCCATTTTCTTTTTTTATTGTTAGTTACTTTTGACTTAGATTGTTTTTCAATTGAATCAATTGCTGGATTTAGATTATCCATAATATCCCCTTTTATTAAACAACAGCACTATTTTAATATCATATTCAGTTACATTTTAAAACAACTTTGTGACATATTAATGCTAAAAAGGTGACAAATTTTTAGCAGAATTAATTAAAATATTTCAGCTAATTGATTTTCAAGCTTTTCTTGGTCAGCAGCAAAATTTCGGATACCTTCGGCTAATTTCTCAGTTGCCATAGCATCTTGGTTCATTAACCAGCGAAATGTACTTTCAGTTAAAGCGGGCTTGCTTTCTAATCGTGGTTGTTTGCTCTGTAACTGTTGAATAACTTCGTCATTATTCTGAGCTAATTCACTCATTAATGCGGGACTAATAGTTAAGCGGTCACAACCTGCTAAAGCGAGAATTTCACCTGTATTTCTAAAACTGGCACCCATGACCACAGTTTTATAGTTCATTGCTTTGTAGTAGTTGTATATTTCGGTTACAGACACCACGCCGGGATCTTCTAACGCAGAATATTCGTTACGCCCTGTATCTTTTTTATACCAGTCTAAAATGCGACCAACAAAAGGAGAAATTAAGTAGACGCCAGCTTCGGCACAGGCTTGTGCTTGCGCAAAACCAAATAATAAGGTTAAGTTACAATTTATTCCTGATTTTTCTAATTGTTCTGCTGCTCTTATTCCTTCCCATGTTGAGGCAAGTTTGATCAATATACGATCATTTTTTATGCCTGCCTCATTGTATAATTTAATTAGTTTGTGTGCTTTTGCAACCATGGCCTCACAATCAAACGATAACCGTGCATCAACTTCGGTTGAAATACGACCAGGTACCGTTTTTAAAATTTCTAAACCAATTAACACCGATAATTTATCAGCGGCATCAAGTACTTGTTGTGTCGCATTAGTCGATTGTTGTTTTGCCCAATTAACTGAATCGCTAAGTAAACTTTGATACGCAGGCAGTGCGGCAGCTTTAAGTAATAATGACGGATTGGTGGTGGCATCTTGTGGATTAAATTTTGCTAATGCTTCAAAATCACCGGTATCGGCAACCACAGTAGTCATTTTTTTTAATTGGGAAAGTTGATCAGTCATAACAATACCTTAAATTGGCTTAAAACAAGATTAATGAAAAATAGTTATGAAAGTTTACACCATTAATCGCTGCAAAGTTAGCCTGTATGATGAAATCATTGCGATTAACGGCAACTTTGTTTGTCCTGTTTGTATTAAACTTTCAGTTTTAATTAAGGTGGTTTCGACTGGTTGGTTATATTTTACTGCTTTAGCGACTGTGATATAGTAAGAATAATTGTCATTTAGGTTGTTTTACAATGCTTATTGTTGTTTCTCCTGCCAAAAAATTAGATTATGGATCACCGATAGTTACTCAAGACTACTCACAGCCAGAATTGCTTGAGCATAGCCAAATGTTGATTGACCGTTGCTTAACATTAACGCCTGCTGATTTATCATCGTTAATGAAACTCAGTGATAAATTAGCAGGGCTAAATGCCGCGCGCTTTGGTCAGTGGTCACAACCTTTTACACTTGATAATGCCCGTCAAGCAATATTAGCTTTTAATGGTGATGTGTATGCTGGCTTAGATGCAGCCTCGTTTTCAAGCGCCGATTTTGATTTTGCTCAGCAGCACTTTCGTATTTTATCGGGTTTGTATGGCTTGTTAAAACCACTTGATTTAATGCAAGCCTATCGCTTAGAAATGGGTACAAAATTAGCGACTGCTCGTGGCAGCCATTTATATCAATTTTGGGGCGATATTATTACCGATAAAATAAATGCTACGTTAGTCGCACAGGGTGATGATGTGTTGATCAACTTAGCGTCGAATGAATACTTTAAAGCGGTTAATAAGAGCAAGCTTAGTGGCACTATTATTACGCCAATGTTCAAAGATTGGAAAAATGGTCAATATAAAATAATCAGTTTTTTTGCTAAAAAAGCCCGTGGTTTGATGGCGCGTTATATCATCCAGAATCAATTAACTAATATTGAGCAACTCAAGGCATTCTCTTTGGGAGGTTATCAGTATGATCAAAACTTAAGTAAAGGCGATGATTGGGTATTTACGCGTAACGATAGGTAGCTAGTTATTATGCCTCGCTACATTCTTGATAATCTTCTACAATGATTAAAAATAAATGATCATTTCAGCCGCTTCGCAATGACAATCAAGACCACATAAAATACAATCATAACCATTTTGGCTTTCTTCGTGCCATTTGTCTGGGTGTGATTTTACTAATTTGCCACCACATTTGCTAAAATACTTTATCGCGCTGTTGCCCGGACTTTGTTTCCATAAATGGCTAACACCGGCACTAGCGCCTTGCTGTTTGGCTGCGGCAATTGATAAATTCAGCATTTTACTACCGATCCCTAGACTACGGTAATTTTCATCGACAGTATTACATTTAAAATAACAAACATTTTCAGCGGCTACTTGCCATAGCTTAGGTGTTGACCATTGATCAATTTGCCAAATTTTATTAGCAAAAGTAATACGAAAACCTACTAATTTATTATGATGGTAAGCGACAAAGCTCGCATTAATCGTTTGACGCGGCTCTATATTTTGAACATCGGCTTGTTTTTTTAAAATTTTTAAACCTTGCTGATACCAGCATAATAGTGTTTGTTGATCAAGATAACCATTGCCGTGAACTTTATTGGCTAAGGCGATCAGTGCTTGAAAGTCTTCGCGTTTTAGCTTGCTATAATAGATATCTTTTGCGGTAATATTTAACGTCATTTTTTACTTACATTTCATTAGGAATACAGGCATAGTTTGCCATTAATTCAAAACTAAAGTCAAAAACTAGCAACAAAAAAAGGTAATTAGCAATGTACGATCCTTTACATGATTTATCTCCCGGTTGTGGTCAACCGTATCCCAACAGTTATTGGGCTGACATTTCAGGTGATGCTCCCGATGATGATGGCGCAGTAACACAAGATATAGAGGTTGATGTGGCTGTTATTGGTGCAGGTTATACTGGGTTGTCATGTGCTTTGCATCTTGCAAAAGAACATGGTATTACCGCGCATGTGCTTGAAGCTAATCAAACTGCATGGGGTTGTAGTGGCCGCAATGCGGGTTTTATTTTGAAGTCTTCTGGTCGAAAAACATACCCGTCGATGGCGAAGTGCTGGGGTGATGAAGTGATGCATGGCATTTATGATGAAATGTGTCAGGGCATGGCTACAGTAAAAGATTTGCTTGCTCAAGCGGCAGAGCAAGGCATTGATTGTCATCAACAAGCATCAGGTTTTTTGAAAGTGGCGCATAAACCGAGCATGTTAAAAGGGCTTATAGAACAAGCTAAAATACAGCAAAGCATGTTTGGTTATGATGTTGAAATATTGTCTCAGCAGCAAGTCCG
>CAZVPC010000149.1:0-7270 GCA_964629005.1 uncultured Pseudoalteromonadaceae bacterium
CCTCGGTACTACATGCTTAGTCGATTATTTGTTTAACCAATTAGACGCCAATCGACAGGCTTCGTCATGGTGAGCTCGATACTATTTCGCGGTTCAGCCTCAAGCAAGCTTCCCTCGCTAACCTATTTGGGGTGACCATCAATCCTCAAGACAATAGGTGAAACTATGAGGTGATGGCTAGCCTAAGCGGCTAGTGCGAACGTTTCGTCGTTTGCAATTATAGTTTTGCGGCTTTTTACCAGGCCAACCGCCCCTGGGCATGCACCTTGGGTTTCGTGAATCTTGTCGAATCCTGAATCAGCCCCAAAGTTTCAATGATATAAAATGTAAAGCTATATCACGATTGTGCAATTATACCGTGCTTTAATTAAGTTACCAACCTTATTAATGCGCATTACGTAATTATAAATTGATTATTCTTGTTTGTGTTTCATCATTCTACCTTGTTCTACTTTCCACTCTCTATCTTTTATATCGGCACGTTTGTCGTGATCTTTTTTACCTTTACCTAAATAAAATTCAAGTTTTACCCAGCATTTTTTCCAATACATTGCGGTGGCAATAAGGGAATATCCGTCACGGTCAACTGCGCCAATTAATTTATCTAATTCGCGACGTTTAAGTAATAATTTTCGTGGGCGCACAGGATCACAAACCACATGGGTAGAGGCGGATATTAGGGGGTGAATTTCAGCACCTACTAAATATGCTTCGCGGTCTTTAATATGTACATAACAATCTGATATGTTCACTTTTCCTACCCGAATGCTTTTTATTTCCCAACCTTGTAAACTCATGCCTGCTTCAAATTTATCAGTTAGCGCGTAGTTATGCCGTGCCTTCTTATTTAATGCGATGGTATTGTGGTTGGATGATTTTGATTTTTTCTTTGCCATTTTTATTCCCATGATAAACGCCGTCATTATACGGAGTTGAGCGCACTTTTGAATGCTCTAGGCAAAAATATTTTTTAAGTGAGCTTTTAGTTCAATTTTGTTAAGATCTCACTATAGATAAAGCAGTAGATTTTTGTAAAATATTGAGGGCGCATGCCAACTATAAATCGTAGTGCATTAGTGATGCACAGTGTTGAAAAAATGTATTCATTAATAAATGATGTTCTAGCTTACCCTAAATTTTTGCCAGATTGCACGGATAGTCGAATTATATCAGCAGATGAAAAATCTATGTCGGCATCATTGCTCGTTGCAAAAGGAGGTATAAGTAAATGGTTCACTACAAAAAACACATTAGTTAAAAACCAACAAATTAAGATGAATTTGGTTGACGGCCCATTCAAACAATTGGTAGGTTGCTGGACACTTACCCCCTTAGCAGAGGATGCTTGTAAAATAAATTTAGAACTTGAATACGAATTTGCCAACAAGATTATAGGGTTAGCATTTGGTCGAGTATTTACCCATTTGGCAAATAACATGGTGCAAGCTTTTACATCTAGAGCAAACGAGGTTCATGGTACAAATGTCTAATGAATTGTTACATATTGAAATTGTATATGGGGTACCGAATAAGCAAGAGCTTTTAACTATTGCGGTTGCACCTAATACCCAGGTAGAACAAGCGATTATTGATTCGGGGATTTTGTCCTTAGTTGAAGATATTGATCTCACTGTAAATAAGGTTGGTATTTGGAATAAATCAGCAAAATTATCAGATATTCTAAGTGCAGGTGATCGGATTGAAATATATCGTCCATTAATTGCCGATCCAAAAGAAGTGAGAAAACGTCGCGCTGAAAAAGCAAAATTAGAAGGACGTGCTAACAAAGTTACGGGTGGTCGAGTTCACGATTTAGGCAAAAAAACCTAGACTCTAATTAAAATTTTTTATATTTGTTATGTAGGCTTTATTGTCTTAATGATAAAGTTTAATTTTCCATTGGTGTATTAAAATTTTTCGATAACTTAAAATCACCTTTGGCTGAAATTATTTTGTTATCCTTAAATACAATCGTAAAATCTTTACGCGCATTATATTTGTCATTTCTACCTGATTTAAACACATAAGCATAGTGCCATGTGTTTTTTTCAAATGAATCAACAAGTACTGGGCTACCAAGAATAAAAGTAACTTGCTCTTTGGTCATGCCAATCTGTAATTTATCAATGTCTCGTTGTTCTAAATAATTGCCTTGAGGCACATCAATACGATAAACCCAGCTAGAGCAGGCTGAGAGTGTAAGGAAAAAAGTTACCAGTAATAAGCGATATAACATTTAGTAATATTATCCAATAATTTGTAAAGACTCATTTTTGTTGCCGCACATAATAACAGATCAAAATTGTTTTTTGCTACTGGTTATTTAAATTAACCTAGGATTAACTATTATTGTTACAGGGAAATAAGCCATAACTAACTTGCCAGTAATTCTTGTGCATTCGCTAAGCTTGAATCAGTAATTGAATCGCCCGCTAATAGTCGTGCTATTTCTCTAACCCGACCTTGTGGCGTTAGTTCGGTAATTTTAGTTTCAGTATGTTCGCCATCGGTTAGTTTACTTACAAAAAATTGTTGGTGAGCTTTACTCGCAACTTGTGGTAAATGAGTTACACATATAACTTGGGTGTTTTGTCCAAGTTGGTGTAATTTTGTACCTACCATTGCTGCCGTTGGGCCACTTATACCCACATCAACTTCATCAAAAATAAGTGTTGGTGTGATCACTTTACTGGCTAAAATAACTTGAATAGCTAAACCTATTCTTGATAATTCACCGCCTGAAGCGACCTTATTCATTAGCGCAAGGGGTTGCCCCACATTTACACTCACAGTAAAGTTTATATCATCTAAGCCATGGCTGCTTGGCTGAATATTGGCTGTTTGCTGGTCATCAATTGATGATACTTGTACACAAAATTGTCCATGCGGCATATTGAGTTCTTGCATGCTTTTGCTAATTTGTTTGCTGAGGGTTTTTGCAGCTACTTTTCTCTTTTTTGATAACTGTTGAGCAATGGTTAGATATAATTTTTTCTCTGTTTCAATGTTGTCAATTAGTTGAAATATTTTCGTTTCATCTAAACTTATTGCTGCCAGTTCTTGGCTTAATTGTAGATGAAATTTGGTCAGTTTCTCTGGCGGTACCTGATGTTTTTTGGCAAGTTGTACGGCAGTTGAATAACGTTGTTCTAATGCTAAAAATGTTTCCGGATCGAGTTCTAATTGTTCGTGATAATGTTTTAGGTCAGTACTAGCTTCTTCAAGTGGAATTAAGGCGTCATTTATTAAGTTGGCAATATTACTAAGTTGGCTATCAACTTGGCTCAACTGAGTAATGCTTTCGCTGATCTGCCTAACGGTATCAACAACATTAAATTGCTCATTACCATTTAATTGGTAAATAGCTTGCAGGGTTTCATTGAGCAAATGTTGAGCGTGGCTATAACGTTTATAATCTGTTTCTATGCATTCAAATTCATTTATTTGTAAATTAAATTCATCGAGTTCTTGTACTTGATATTGTAACAATTGCTGTTGTGCTGCTCGTTGTAGCTTGTGTTCTTGTAATTGTTTTAACTCAGCCGTTAATTTTAGCCAGTTATTGAAATGCTCTTTTATCTCGTTGAGTAATACATGGTTATTGGCATAATCATCAAGGAGAC
Source organism: uncultured Pseudoalteromonadaceae bacterium (assembly GCA_964629005.1). Classification (GTDB taxonomy): domain Bacteria; phylum Pseudomonadota; class Gammaproteobacteria; order Enterobacterales; family Alteromonadaceae. Next base: position 3,624 of record CAZVPC010000149.1, read on the forward strand.
GACGTTGTTCTTGAGTTTTTATAATTAATTGATGGTCGTGTTGCCCATGAATGTTAATTAAAAAAACACCTAACTGCCGCAGGTAACTTAATGGTACTTGGCTGCCATTGATGTAGGCTTTTGAACGGCCTTCGTTAGAAATAATTCGCCGTAAAATACATTCGTTATCTTGGCTTAAATCACGCTCGGCTAACCATTTTATTGCTGCTTTATTGTTAAAAATATCAAAGTTAGCAATCAGTTCTGCTTTTTTATATCCAGAACGAACAACATTCGATATTGCTCGTTCGCCCAAACATAGGTTTAGTGCATCAATAGCAATCGATTTTCCTGCACCGGTTTCTCCAGTAATACTAGTCATACCGTTTTGCCAGTCTATTTCTAATAGTTTAACAATGATAAAATTTTTAATCGTAAGATTTAAAAGCATGATCGACTCGTCTAATAACACAGTTACTGTAAATTTATACAGTAACTGTGTTAGATGCAAGTTTTTTATACAACTATTTTTAAAGAATGTTATTTATGGGCGAGGATGAGTAATGAGATTAACTAGTAGAGCTTATGGCCCCAGCCCAGCTTGTTACGCAATACGTTAAAATAGTCATGTGCTATTGGATGAATTAATTGTAATGTATTGGTACTTTTTTTCAGGATCACTTCATCACCAGGCATTACTGCTAAAATAACATGCCCATCGCAACTTACCTGCAAATTTTCGGAGTTTTCGTTGGCAAGTATTAATTTAATTTCACTGTTGCCATCTACAACAATAGGTCGGCTGCTTAATGTATGCGGAAACATTGGCACTAACGAAAGAGCATTAAGGTTGGGTGTTAGAATAGGTCCGCCAGCCGACATGGAATAGGCCGTAGAACCTGTTGGAGTCGAAATTATTAATCCATCGGAACGCTGGCTAAACATAAATATACCATCGATATACACTTCAAACTCGATCATATTAGCGACTTTGCCCGCATGTAAAACTGCTTCATTCATCGCACTGTTTGAGCTTTTTAATTTACCATGACGATAAACCGCAGTCTCAATCAAGAAACGCTGCTCTGCTCTGGACTTGCCGGCTAAAATTTCAGCTAATGGTTCTATTAATTCTTGCGGTGACAAATCAGTTAGAAAGCCTAAATTACCTCGGTTAACACCAATAACACCAATATCGTAGCAAGCAAGCACTCGTGCTGCGCCTAACATGTAACCGTCACCGCCAACAACAATGGCAAGATCAGCCTGTTCACCAATTTCTGTAAGTGAGTGTTCGCTGAAGCCTTTGACACTAATTGATTTTGCAACAGAGTTTTCAATTAACAATTGATAGTTATTTGAAATTAAATATCTTGCCAAAGCTTCAATAGTCGCATTAGCCCCATCATGGTGTGCTTTACCAATTAAGCCGATAGTTTTATAATGTTGAGTCATGATTTTAGTTAAAACCAGTTAATTATCTAGAAATATTACCTTTATTGCAGTTTCGCTGTAATTTCTCGCAATGTAAAGCTCACTTTTTTAATATTGGAGCTTGAATCATACAATCAAACCCCCATAATTAGCTGCAAAGACATAATTAGGTTTAATACGGAGTTTTCCATGACAACTGAGCCAACAGAAAAGAAGAGTGCTGAGTCACTTACACAAGAGCAGTTAGCTGAAGAAATTATTCAACAAGCGGAAGAACAAGTTGAAGAGCAGCATGTACATGAACACGATGTTATTAGTGCAGAGCAAGAAAAAATTAACGAATTAGAACTGGCTTTAGTTGCCGCACAAGCGACGAATGATGATCAAAAAGATTTGGTTATTCGCGCCAAAGCTGAAGTTGATAATATTCGTCGTCGTTCGGCACAAGAGGTTGAAAAAGCGCGTAAATTCGCTTTGGAAAAGTTTTCTGCTGAGTTGTTACCTGTTATTGATAATTTAGAGCGTGCTATTGCTTGTATTGACAAAGAAGATGATCACCAAAAAGCTTTGGTTGAAGGTGTCGAATTAACGCTACAAAGTATGTTGTCAGCATTGGAAAAATTTGGTATTAAAGCGATTGATCCTCAAGATCAACCGTTTAATCCTGAGTTTCATCAAGCAATGTCAATGCAAGAAGTTGAAGGCGTTGCAGCCAATATGGTTATTGCTGTAATGCAAAAAGGTTACGAGTTAAATGGTCGACTGATTCGCCCCGCAATGGTTATGGTGTCTAAAGCGGCTCCAAGTGTTGATACCAATGCTTAAATAAATTGTATAAATTTAAATACGATGAAAGGCGCTAATGTTAGCGCTTTTTTTTCGAAACAAATATCTACTTTGCTGGTCTATTGAGAGACAATCTTTTTAAAACAAATACTTTGATAACCGAGAACACACTTTATGAAAAATTCTGCAGTCTCTTTTTTAGTCGCTTTTACCTTAGTTCTTTCATTGTTTACCCAGCACGTTTTTGCTGCAGAAACGGTCAAACCTTGGCAATTAAAAACCCAAGCAGGTGATGTTATTAGTTCTGAGCAATATAAAAACCAACCAATTATTTTACATTTCTGGGCAACTTGGTGTCCTTACTGTAAAAGACTACAGCCTAAGTTAGTCGAGTTGCAAAAAAAATATCAGTCACAAGGTGTTAAAATTGTCGCCATTAGTTTTAATGAAGAAGATGATGCTTTACCACAAGATGAAATAAATGGTCGCGGTTATTCATTTATTACGGCAGTTAAAGGGGAAGAAGTGGCTAAACTTTATGGGGTAAAGGGAACACCAACCACCTTTTTTATTAACCGAAAAAATGAAATTATTTATAGAACATCAAGCTCCAATGTAAAAGACCCACGTTTTGAACTAGCGATTAAAGAGATAGTAAAAAAATAATTTGTTTTAGCGTATTGAGACATAACAAAACCTTTTCTCAGGATCGTTATTATTCCCGTGTTTTAAGTGGGGATCTTCTTGAAAAACACTAGATCTTCAATTAAAAGACCTCGACGATGACGATTATAATAAATACCTGAGTTACCTGCATAGCTACATAATAAAATTACTACAGTCAAAATAAATGCCAATACCTTTAAAAAAGATCATTTTTTACAAAAAAGTGATCTTTTTTAATTTTTTCTATTGAAAAGTTATTTGCTACCCCCCATTAATTGATCATCAGTAAATTGAATTAATATTTTAGAATTGGAGATCCTCAAGATGGGCAAAATAATTGGTATTGACCTAGGGACAACTAACTCATGTGTCGCAGTTTTAGATGGTGACAGTGTCCGTGTTATTGAAAATGCCGAAGGGGATCGTACTACCCCTTCAATTATTGGTTATACCGCTGAAGGTGAAACATTAGTAGGTCAACCTGCTAAGCGTCAATCAGTCACTAACCCTGAAAACACTTTATTTGCAATTAAGCGTTTAATTGGCCGTCGTTTTGAAGATGAAGAAGTACAACGCGATATTAAAATAATGCCATTTGGTATTGTTAAAGCCGATAACGGTGATGCTTGGATAGAAGCAAAAGGCGAAAAAATGGCGCCGCCACAAGTTTCTTCTGAAGTGCTTGCCAAAATGAAAAAAACAGCGGAAGACTTTTTAGGTGAAACGGTTAGCGAAGCAGTTATTACTGTTCCTGCCTATTTTAACGATTCACAACGTCAAGC
>CAZVPC010000150.1:0-7266 GCA_964629005.1 uncultured Pseudoalteromonadaceae bacterium
TAAAGATTATCGTTATAAGCCTCTAAAAACTCACAAGCTTGTTTTTGACCTATTCTGGATTGTAAAAAATAACTGGTTTCAGTCATAACCGGCCATGTGCAAATCAATGGACTATCTATCTGATTTAAAACTTCAACAGCCCGACTATGAAAGCGATCACCTTTACTGAGTAAAGCCACCCAAAAACCTGTATCAGCGATGATCAAATTTTTCATCAAGATAGCCTGCTACATATTTTTTGTAATGGATTGAGCCATCCTCAGGCCCTTGTCCGATACCAGCCAGTTTTTTCAGTAAACGCTGATTCTTTTCTTTAGCTGTTAATTCTGTTTTTTCATACAGCAAGTCCAAGGCTTGCTTGATAATTTCAGTAGTATTTAAATGTGTTTTTTGTTGAATTATCTTGAGTTTCTGTTCATAACTCGCATCAATACGGGCAGTAATTCGCATATTTCACCTTTTGTCAGACTGTTTGTCAGTCAACTATAACACTAACTCAAATAAATTCACCTACTGACTAAGATATTTCGTTCTCGAATGATTTACTTGTGGTCAGGCTTTTACTTTATTAACTGATAATAATATTTTCTCGCCCTTGACCAACGACTTAAATAAAGGCAAGTCACTTTGATATTTGCGCATTAATTCTGTATAAATCGCCTTTGCCTCTGTCTTTAACTGTTCCAAGGCTTCTTTTCTAAGTTCTCTGGCTTCTTTACGATCAACATCTAGCAATAGTTGTTGAACAATATTTTGCGCATTGGAAATATATTGATGCATGGCTGTATTTTTAAGACCTGTTATAAAATTTTTGTCATAGCCTGCACCAAACATTTTATTAAGTGCTTGAGACAAGCTATCTTTTACACTTAACCCAGCATCAATCACTTTTGTTACACGTTCTAAATGATTATCCCAATGTTCAGGCATTGAATAAAGATCATAAATTCGCCCAGTAATAGAGCCTTGATCGGCAATATTTCCACCAATTAATAAATTTACTTTTTTCCCTGCTGCCAATTTTCTATATTGGCGAACTATAAACGCAGGCGTTGATAAGCTTTTCTCTGTTTCCTGACTTAACACATAAGCAGAAAAATTTTGCCAACTCTGCCAATTTTGATCACGGGCACAAACAGGAAATTCACCCTCTTCTTTTGTGATAGTAGGTGTATAAGGATGTGGCCACCATTTGGCATTGCCCTCTCTGCCTTTTTTGGTTGAACCATAGCTACCCGTGTACTTTAGTCGACTAAATTCTTTAACTGATTGAGATGCTTCATGCCCACAGACATCACAAACACAAGGCTCATCCAATACGGGAAAATCTATATGATAGGCTAAAGCAAATAACCCACGCTCTAAACCTATTTGATGTGCATAATACATATCACCCTGAATTGGGTCTTGCCACATTAGCGCGTTATTAGGACGCTTGATTTCTCTTGTGTTATTAAAATAATCAACGGCTATGGTATTGGCTAAAATCGTTGTTTTTAAGTTTTGTCCTGCAATTAATGTCGATATTGCACCGCCACCACGAATGCCAGTGGCTCCTGTTGGACCAAAGCACTCACCTTTAATATTCATGTGCAGGTTATAGTTCAATACATGAGTACAATCAGGGCATATAACATCTGCCTGCGTTGTTTCTGAGAACAGCCCTAGTGCATTAGGTGATGTACCACATTCAATGCCTGATAACATTTTAGTAATGGGGGCAACTGCATTTTTGCTACCTTCAGGCATAACTGATCGCATAAAACAGGTTTCATCAAACCATTGCAAATCAACTTTTTCCAATGCTTGATTATATTGCGCTTCAGTGACACCCTGTTTTAAATAGCTTTTTAACGCCTCTAATGTTGGCTTTAAAACCACCGTGCTTAAAGAAGCAAGCATCTGCAACATAGCCAGTTGCGTTTCATCAAAAGCATATTGCAGTTGATAGTCTTCTGATGAGGTTAATAAGGTTTTTAAAGAAATTTTACCTGTTATCGTTGAAATAAAATCATCGGTTAGTAAATTCATATTTTATCTCCCCGTGTAGCACAGACATAAACCAAGCGCATTGCCATTTTTCTAGGGCTATTGGTGGTTAAATCTCGCACTTGTACCGTTGCAATTTGATTCTCCCCTGATACATCACTAAAAATCTGACCTGTAGTACCTGACTCTTTTAATGCCTTGGCTGGGTTATCATTTTTAACCACACTATCAAATAACGGACGAGTGAGGGGGCAGGACTTTCTGCCTTGAAACAGCGTAAAAACAGGGGATTTCACTTTAGTGGTTAATAGTTCAATGGTCTTATCATCTGCCGTAATAGCAAAGGAGTGTTCGCTATCACACCAATATTCACGGTAGGTTGGCTTTGTACCCTTTTGAATTTTTCCCATTGGACTACGAAAATTCTGTACCGTATGATAATCAACTATTTTCTGCCCTGTATTATTAACTTGTACGGCAATACTTAGCTTATTAGACAACGCATAAAGTTGTTCATGATTTTCTCGCGTTATTCCTAAAGCAGCACCTAATAAACCAATGACCGCTGAACGCGTCGGAAAAGGGTTTATCTTCCGATGCACATCAAAGGTTTGCAAACCGTAAGCCGACATGCCTTCCGTTTTTAGTATTAAGGTTTTCATGCCCATTCCTTTAGTCTGCAAAAACAAGTTCACTCAATTTGTTTACTAATTTTATTTGCTCACTCTTGGTCGTGTCGGTCATATCAAAGGCAAGTGCTTGTGAATTTAGTTCATAAGCTGTCACTAACTTTTCGTAGTGATTCACTAAACTTTGGATTGATTTTTCCATCACTTCAGCATTATTTTTAATTCCTTTTCTAAAGGCATTCGCTAATGATAATGGTTGATCGGATTGAGCAACTAAAACAAAATCGGCATGATTGTGTGCGGCAAAGGTTTTTTGTTTTGCCGAAGGTGAAACTTGAGCAAAACAGCGAATAACGGTATGAATAATAGCGGCTAATTCTTGTTTGGATTTCTGGGTGTTTTTTGCCAATAAATCAACATTAATAGACGCATATCGATAAAATACGCCCGAACTAAATTCAGTGGTGCCAATATGCCCAGATCCTTGCTCTGCTAAATCATCACAAGCGGTAAACCAATCGACTTCTATATCTGCGCTGTGAGTGGTTAAGCTATGTGCTACACTCATTGCCGCTTCGACATTACGAATAGGGCAACTGGCATCCATTCGTCCCGATAAAGCAACATCTAATGTCGGAATATGGGTAATTCCCTTGAGTGCTTTTAATTCAGTTCCTTCTGCTACCATATTAATTGCCTCCCTTATAGCACCTATGGCATAAGGTTGGACAGCATCAAATGCACGCTTTGTCTCGCCGGTTTCTTTGTTTTTTTCTTTTTTAACCTTAGAGCCTAAATTTAATAAAACATCTTCAATTGATTTAGGATCGATATCAGGCAGCTCCTTGATACAAAGCTCAAGTAATTCATCAAATTTATTAGTCCGAATAGATACTTCATTTACGGAATTTCTATAAATTTCACTCTGCCGAATAGCCCTTTTTAAACATTGGCTGGAAATTCTACTTCGTGTTGAGCCACCAAAAATAGCCGTTTTTTGCAACCCAGAATCATCTCGATTCATCATAGAGGATGGGTGAGAAATAAGTGTATGTATGTTAATAAATGTGGTCATGGTTATCGTCCCTTTTATTGGTTTAATCTTGTTGAGAAATAATAAATTCTTTTAATAAGTTACGTCGTGCATTATCACCCCAGTACAAAGCCAACTTACCAACGCTTTCTAAGCTAAGATGCTTGCAACGTATGAGTTGCCGTTTTAAGTATTCAATGCCATTTTCACCACTACGACTAATTTGAATAATATGGTCTTCTTTAACGCCGGCTTTAATTAAGGCCATTGCCACTGAGTCGGCTTGTTCCTCTTCATTCGCTATATCAGTGCCAACCAATAAAAACAAAATCCGTAATGTTTGCGCGTTATCCTGTAATCCGGTCATTTTCAACACTCTAAAATACGCTGGACTGTTGGCTATTTTTTTTAAATTACAGCGTTTTAAGTCCGCTTGGTCGCCTTTGGATAAACGACAATAGGCGTTGTATATTTTTTGATACATATTGTTTCCCTTTTAACGTGCTTTTGCTAATGATAGTAAACCGGCGCCAGCATGTTTTTTACGTCCAATGCCCATCACCACCGCAAGATAAATTTTATCGGCATCGATTATTTGCATAACCCCCTCAAAAGTAACAAAACGAGATTTAAAGCTCTTTTTGCTATCGACTAAGGTGGATTCCATTGCAGTCACCGTAATATTCGCACCCTCTAATTTTCTCTGTAACCATTCAATCTGTTCAGACTCCTCTTTAATTTCGATAACGTTTCTTTCTTTTTTTAAACGCTTGGTTGGGTTAGCCACCAGTTTAAATTTATAATACTCCCCTGCTGTCAGTTTTAAATTAAACGGTTTAGTTTGTAGAACTTCTGCTTGTTTACTGTTTTCAGGCTCTGTCGTGGATTGTAAAAGTACGACTACCTGCCCACTTTTATTCCCTTCAACTCTAAACAAATGATCTCGCTTACGCTCAGGTGTATCGGGAAACAAACTCCATATAGCTTGATGTTGTTCGTAACTATCCGTGGTTTTCAAGCCCACTAACGATATATACATTTAATCAACTCCTTAACTTAATCATGTTCCAAATCTTGTTGTAATTTCTCATCAAAAACACCGAGATCATTATAAAAAATATCTTTGTCGATAATGGCTTTAAAGCAAAAATAGTCGGTATCTTTTTTTCCTTTAGCTTGTTTATTGGATAAAGAAACTGTGCTTTTTTCTCTATCCTGTTGTTCTTGGTAATCACCGCCATGCAATAAACCACCTTCAGAATTTAGCAATACAACCGCTTGCGACATTTCACCATCTCGCGTTAGCAGTGCCGAACGTGGATCAACATCATTTAAGGGGCGTGAGGATTGATTACTTATCATTTTCGCTGAATAATAAATACCTTCTTGCTCATCATTATATTTAGCCATTATTTCGGCTAATTCGTCAGGCTCCTCGCTATAACTTTCTTCATCATGAATATGATTAATAGCGATTCGATAGCAATCGGGAAAGCTAAGTTGTTTATGGCTTTCTAAATATTTCTGAGTTCGATATAAAACACGACTATTTTTATAGACATATCCACTTCCTGCATAAGCAGTTTGAAAATGTTGCTCCACATCTTTTATATCAGGACATAAGGTGATAAATAGGGCGCGTTTAATCGTCGTTGTTCTCGTTGCTAGATTTTCAGCATTATCAAGTGACCGATCATGCCGCCATAATCGCCCCATACGTTGCATTAAAAATTCAATAGGTGCAATTTGACTGACTAATACATCAAAGTCCAAATCAAGCGACTGTTCAATTACTTGGGTGGCAATAAGCAATCCACCCTGACGAGGCGCATTTTTACCGTATTTTTTTAATACATAATCTTCTCTATCTCTGCGGTCTTGCACTGTATAACGGGCATGAAATAAATCAATTTTTATATCAGTTTTCTGGGAAAGTTGTGCATATATCAATTGGGCATCGTGAACCGTATTGCAAATTACCCCAACCATTGCTCCCGCTTCTGCCCAACCTATTAATTGCTGTAATTGTTTTTCATTAGGTAATTGATTTGGATTTATCCAGACTTTATTTTGGATTACTTTTTCTTCTGATTTTTGCTGTACTTCAAATTCCGTTGTTTTCCCATTTAAATCGACATGGGTAATAAGCGGATAAGCATCACTGAATGCTTCCCCTTGATAGCTATCCAATAATTGCTGTTTTAGTTGCTTAGGTAAGGTTGCCGATAATAGAATGACACTGGAGTAAGCGTCATGCTGTCCTTTTAAAACTTTTTCTATCAACCCATACATATACGCATCAAAACTATGAATTTCATCTAAAATAAGTATCGATTTCCGCGTGCCAAAAGAGCGTACAAACTGGTGTTTAATACCCAAAACGCCCATTAAAATCTGATCAACCGTTGCAACTGATAGAGAGCCTAAAAAAGCACGTTTACTGGATTGGTGTAAAAAACCATTTTCATCGGGGATAAGGTATTTTGATTTGCTGTGCGCTAAGGTCACTGTACTGTCGGGAAATAACTTGTTTGCTGCATCGCCAATACGATCAAATAAGCCATTTGCGGTCGCTTGTGTTGGTAACCCAAAAACAATGCCATCGGCTAATCCCTTTTCAATTAAGGATGATGCATAAGCTAAAGCAAATTCTGTTTTTCCTGAACCTGTATCTGATTCAACAATGGTTAGCCCTGTTTCTATTGGCAAATCAAGCAATAAGCACTGAATACTTCTTGGTATATAATCAGGAAATAAAAAATCAAAGCCAGAATCTTTTATTGATGCAAGCATCCCAGTTTCTTCAAGTGCTTGTTGCGCTCTTGGCAAAGTTTCCTGATAATATTTTTTTAGATCAAGATTTGGTTCTTGAGTGAAATTGGTAATAGATGATCCAACCCAGTCTGAAACACTACATAAGCCAGCCAACATAGTTATATTTTCTACTTGCGGTATTTCGTCCAAATTAAACCAATCTAAACAAAATTCTATCCACGCCCTGCGAGCTTGCTTATCCATTTCAATAAGTTCTTCATCCGCATCCGGCTCTATAAAACGGATGGATTCATCATAAAAGCCATGATGACCTGCTACCGCTTTCATATTGTCAGAATCTATATATTCTTCTGCAAAATAATAGTAGCCATACGAACCGTGGTTATATTTTTCATTATCAACTTCATAATCGTCGCCTTGTAACTTTATGCGTAGCTTGGGTACAAAGTTTTGAAAACGAGCATCAAACTTACCTAAATCATGTAAGGCAACAAAAAATAGTACGATAGATTTACATTCTTCCTTACTCAGGTTAATTTGCAGAGAAATCTGGTTTAAAAGTACGGCGGAGCGTTGCAACCAAATATCTGCAACCGCAACCACATCCAAGCAATGATAAGGCAATAAATGATAGCTGTTATCTTCTTTAGAAGCCTTGCCCCAATATTGGTAATACAATGGTGTTGTCATGTGTCATCCTGTTTTTCTTTACTTAGGAATGTACTCGTTCCTTAATCATCTGATGTTACATATCTTTTACAGAACATCAATAGACATTTTTCCTAAAAAAGGCAAGGGACAGCAACGTCACTTAGCACCTGAATTTTGGTTATTCAGCTT
>CAZVPC010000151.1:0-7180 GCA_964629005.1 uncultured Pseudoalteromonadaceae bacterium
CAAAAAGGTTTGCTGCCATCCAACCCGCCGTACCGCCACCTAAAATGACAATTTTTACTGGTTTATTCATGTTAATGATCTCTTACAACAAGATTAAGGTTCTAAGTTCTACAAATGTTTTCTATAAACTCATCATGGCTTGGTAGTTTAGGCAAAGGTTCATTTTTAATTTCTTTAAGCCGTTTTAACATATCCATTAACTGTACTTCTGAAAGGTTATTAGCAATCGGATGATGATCATTCGGTTCAATACCCTGCCCTACCATCACTTGCAGCCACGAGGCTTCAAGGAATAAATCATTTTGCTCACGAAATAACTTGCCATTGTCTTTAAATAATTGAATTTTATGCTCAAGACTCGTGGGAATACTCATATTGGCTAAGTCTTGCCAAAAGCTGCTATCGGTGCGCTTGTTAACATGATAATGCAAGATAATAAAATCCCGAATTTGCTCATATTCAATTTGTGACTGTTTGTTATACTCAGCCACTGTTGATCCACAAATACCATTATGAGGAAATAAATGTAATAACCGTACCACTGCTGATTGGATCAAGTGAATACTGGTGGACTCTAATGGTTCAAGAAAACCACTCGAAAGGCCAATAGCAATGACATTTTTATGCCATTGTTGTTTACGTCGGCCGACATTAAATTTAAATAATTGCGGATCGTTAAGGGCTTCACTGTCTAAATTATTCAGTAATAATTTTTCGGCTTGCGAGTCACTAAAATGCGCACTGCTATACACTAAACCGTTACCATTACGGTGTTGCAGCGGAATACGCCATTGCCAACCAGATGAGTGTGCAATAGAGCGCGTATAAGGTAAGGTTTTTTCAAAACGCTTTGAGGGAACAGCTAATGCTCTATCGCAAGTTAACCAATGGCTCCAATTTTCATAACCAGTTTTTAAAGTATCTTCTATTAATAAAGCACGCATACCTGAGCAATCAATAAATAAATCGCCTTCAATTTTAGTACCATTTTTTAAAATAAGCGCTTGAATATTACCACTTTGCTCGCACTGCTGTACGTGTTCAACCAAACCTTCGGTGCGTTTTACGCCCATTTTTTCGCTGAATTTTCGTAAAAACTTAGCGTATAAACCGGCGTCAAAATGATAGGCATGGGGCAATTCGAGTACCGGATCTTTACTATTAATAACAGCAAACTTTCCTGCTTTTGCACACAAGGCATTAAGATCATAGTCCCAAATATTATCTTTTAAACCAAGCTGTTGTGCGCGGTTTAAATAATGATGGAACTGACAAAAAGCACTGCTGCGCCCCGGCACACCAAACGAATGTAAGTAGCTGTCACCAATATTATTCCAGTGATCAAATTTAATACCCAACTTGATAGTTGCTTTGGTTTCACGAATAAACTCAGCTTCATTAATACCTAATACCTGATTAAATAAGCGAATGGGTGGAATAGTCGCTTCACCAACACCAATAGTACCTATAGTTTCAGACTCAACCACTTCAATATCAATGGCGGCACCAATCACTTTTTTCAGTAATGCCGCCGACATCCAACCCGCCGTACCACCACCTAAAACGACGACTTTTTTTATAGCTTTCTCATGATTGTGTTTCATTATTTTTCCTCGAAAAAAGCGCAGTTCAAATAAAAAGCCTATTAGAATTATCTAACAGGCTTTAATTTTATTACAACATTTTAGCTTAACTACTCACTAAAATTTATAATTAAGGTTCAGCAAATAGTTAGCACCAAACAATTGATATCTAAGAATTTGTCCTGGACCACCTGTTTGCACTGTTGGTTCATCCGTTAAGTTCTGACCTTGCAATGAAACAGTTAAACCTTCTAACGATTTAATGCCCGCTTTAGTAAAGTCATAGCTAATTTGTGCATCAACTTGCTTAACACCATCGTCCGAGGTGTTTTCTAAGGCAAGACTTAAGCCGCGAGTTTCAGTTAAAAAACTCGAACGTTTAGTGCCTGAAATACGCGCTTCAAAACCACCTTTTTCATAATAGGCAGTAAATGAGTAACTTTCTTTAGATAAACCAGGAACACGATTCTCACTTCCCGACACAACATCTAAACGCCCGTCTAAATAAGTGGCGCTGGCTACTAAACCAAAACCATCTAATACATTACTAACAAGACGAAGTGGCACACTAGCTTGGAATTCCCAGCCACGCACAAAACCAGTTAAACCATCTTCAAGCGTAGAGACACCGCCTAAAAAGGTTGCCGGCCCAACAACGTCATTTGCATCAGTAACACCATCACTATTGATGTCAGTTAAACCCGAAGTTTGATGGAGACCTGGAATATAAAACTCTTCAAAATTAGCAACCGAAGCAGCAGCTCTTTGCCAGTTAACTAAGTCTTTAAAGAAAAAACTTACCGCAAAATAACCATCACTAGCAAAGTAGTTTTCATAAGACAAATCAAATTGATTCGCTTCTAATGGACGTAACTTAGCATTACCTGAATTACCACTCCAAGCACTATTAGCAGGATCTGTACTAGTAATTTTTTGGTCGTTAAATTGGAAAGTAATAGTATTATTAACTTTCATATCATCTAAGCGTGGACGAGATTGTACTTTCGCTAACGAGGTACGAATAAACTGATTTTCTGCCACTTCAAAACTTAAGTTTATACTCGGTAATACGTCAGTATAAGTGTCACCATCAGTAATAGGCGTTCTAACCACTAAACCGTTAGCACCAGCAATCGCACCAAAACCTGCAGATTTTTGATCAACATTAACCACTTGCAGACCAATGTTACCACTAACTAGTACATCCCCTAACTCAGCTTCAATGTCTAGTTTTGCAAAACCGGTAATCAAGGTTTCACCGATAGTATAAGTATCACCTAATCGGTTGGTATCAGAGGTGATCGCATCGGTGCGAGTATAAAATCCGCTATTATATAAACCAAGCGCATCATAAGCAATAATACTGCCTAAACCATTGGGCAAATTTACATTACCAATAGAATTTGGTGATACATCGGTGCCACCATATGTACTAGCAGTTAAAAAATCACCGTTATTATTTTTAGTTTTGGAGCGATCGCTATAATTAACACCTAAAGTAATGCCGTTAAAAATACCGTATTCCAACACGCCTTCAACTTCAAAACGAGCACTAACAAGTGATTCATTAAAATCAGGGCGGTTAACAAAACCATCTTGTGCATTATTAGTACCAAAAAACTGTCCTGGAATTGAGCTCATACCGCCACCCCAAGCTTGTGGACCAGCAAGGGTAATTAAGCTAGCGTCAGTATAATCAATACTACCAAGTGTGGGATTATCTGAAAAAGTAACCCCATCAGCACTGTTTTGGAATGAACGCGCATAACCTGCACCACTGCCTGCACGGCCAGTACCTGAATAAGTTTCTATATCGGTAATGCGTTTAGTAACACGACCTGATGACAAATCAAGCGTTGCCGTCCAGTCGTCATCAATGGTGTATTCAGCATTAAAACCAAACGTACTTAGTTTTGACGCTTGTGTTCTACCATCATTACGAATAACATCATTAAAACCATCATAATAACCTGACGTTGCCACACCATTTTCAACACCAGTAATAGTGTAATTGCCACCAACACCCCATTGCGGACCACCACTTTCAATGCCACGCTTAATGTCACTTTCATTAAAATCAATATATAATGCATCAAATTGCAACATTAAGTTATCGCTAGGTGCATATTGTATGGTTGCGGCAATTGAATCACGTTTTAATAACGCTGAGCGCACTAAAGAATCTTGTCCACCAATAATAACGGTACCATCGGGAACATCAACTGTGTCGGTTGCTCTGCGAGGAGCACTTTTATCTACCGTTGCATAACCCCAACCACGAAATTGATCTTCTTGACGAGGAGTTTCTTGTGTCGCGACGACTAAAGCGATACCAAGATCATCACCAAATTGATCAACATAGTTTAATGAAAAACGTTTGCCGTCATTACCAAAATCAGGATTTAGCGCGCTAGTCGCATTTTTCTCATAGCTAGCATTAAATACTAAAGCTTTTTTCGCTGTTAAAGGCGATATCGTTTGTAAATCAACAGTACCCGCAATGCCTTGATTAATTAAACCCGCTTCTGGTGTTTTATAAACAACAATATTAGAGATGAATTCTGTAGGGTATAAATCAAACTCTACCCCGCGGTTATCACCCATACCTAATAATTCACGACCATTAATTGTAGTGCCAATATAGTTTTCATTAAATCCACGTACTGATAAACCACTGGTACGACCGTTACGACGCTCACCTGTAACGCCAGGTAAACGCGCTAATGATTCTGCTATACTAGTATCGGGTAATTTACCTATATCTTCTGCTGACAGAACTTCAACAATTGAACTGCTACTCATTTTTATTGCTTGTGCTTTTTGTAAGCTACCACGAATACCAGTAACTTCAATGACTTCAATTTCTTTTTCTGCTTTTTTCTTGGCGGTATCGGCTGCTTGTACGGCAAACGACGAAACACTTGCGGTAATTAAACCGCTAGAAAGCAGTGCAAGCGTTAACTTATTTGGCTTAAAATTTAACATTAAGATTCTCCCCCGAAACATTTTTGATGTTATGTTTTAGTATAATAATTTCATGTATTCATTAATAATAAACGGTAAACCTATCGTTTTGCGTTTATTAACGTTTCTCAAGATCCGTTTTATTGGACTGATCTTAATATAAAGAGCCTAGCAAGCTTTGAATACGCATTGCATACGTATTCAAAGACACAAAAACTATGCATACGTATTCATGCAGCGACTAATTAAATTAATATTCACAAGAACTTTCCATATGAAATTTTTTTACAAGTTGTTAAATTTAATCGTCAAAACAAGGTATTCACTTGAATTCTTTTGATAAAATTGTAATAAACCTTCATCGAGAACAACCAAAAACTAAATTTATATTTAACCATTAACAAAAAAATCCCATCTTATTTGGTTGTATAAACGATCAACGTATCGTGTGTTTTTTACACAACTCTTGTTGCTTAAATAAAAAACCTTGGTAATCTCAACTCGTCTGTAATAACTATGTAAATTCGTATTATGACTTAATAGGTAAGTAATTTACCAATGGAAAATTAATATTTTACTGATGGAGTAATAATAATTAAAGGTAAAAAACAATGATTTCAACATGCAAAAAAATAGCACTGATCAGTGTTCTGCTATTGTCAACAAATAGCTGGGCTGGTACTGCTACCTCCGCCAATGTTATGGCAGCTTTAGAGATAACTAACTGGGGAGAATTTGATAACCAACTAGCAACCGCCAAAAATATTGGCGTAACAGGCGTTTCTGTAGATGTTTGGTGGGGAAAAGTAGAAAGTGCTGGTGACCAACAATTTGATTGGAGTTACTACGATACTGTTTTTCAAAAAATTGAAAGTGCTGGTCTAAAAATAATTCCCATCATGTCTTTTCATCAATGCGGTGGTAATGTTGGAGATACTTGCAACATTCCACTTCCTAGCTGGATTTGGGGGCACTATAGTGGGCAAGGTGTTAATGCCGCAGATCTTAAATACAAAAGTGAATTTGGTAACGAAGCAGTAGAAACCATTTCGCTTTGGCAAGATGCGAAAGTGCTATCTGAATACCGTGAGTTTATGGAAGCATTTGAAACTCATTTTGCAACAAAATCAGGAGCTATGGGGGAAATAAACTTATCCATGGGCTCTGCTGGTGAGTTAAGATATCCCTCCTATAATAGTCACGATAACGGTTTAACGGGCTATCCTACTCGTGGTGGTTTTCAATCTTACAGTGAACCAGCAAAACAAGATTTTCGCGATTGGGCAGTAGCAAAATATGGAAGTGTTAGCGCAATTAATAATAATTGGGGAACTACTTTAGCCACTAGTAATGACATTAATCCTCCATCAGATGGTAATGCATTTATTAATAATGGCGACCAATACAACACCCAATATGGTAAAGATTTTATTCGTTGGTATCACGATGCGTTAATGGCGCATGGTACACGCATGATGGATAACGCTATTGCTTCGTTTAATGGTGCATTTGCTAATGTTGAACTAGGTTTTAAAATTCCAGGTGTTCATTGGAAAATGTCTGCAACTGATAATAGCGTGCGTAGTGCTGAAATGGCTGCGGGTTTGATCCCAAGCGACATTGATTTAAATGCGGATATTACAGGTCACGGTTATAAAGATATTCTTGGCGTTGCCGCAGCTTATAATAACTCACCTCGTAATGTGGTTTTACACTTCACTGCATTAGAAATGAACGACGATCCTAATGGTGTTGGGCAATCATTAGCTAAATCATTAGTATTTTGGGTGGCAAATGAAGCGGCGGCTCAAGGAGTAACTATTAAAGGCGAAAATGCTTTATCTGGTGGAGTAACCAGTAATACTGGTTGGGATAACATAGAAAACGCCTTTAATTTTGCGTCTTATTCTGGTATGACCGTTTTACGTATTAATCAAGTAACTAATGGAGGCACGGGACAATTTAGATATCAGAGCTTTATTAGTAATAATTTAGTGGTACCTCAAGACTGGCAACGCACAGTGATCTTCATATTAGGCCCTTCAGTATCAGGGCAAAATATGTTCATTCGTGGAGGCATTGATCATGCCTATGGAAATAATACCCTAGGTAAAAACTGTCAAACCACCAATTTTGAATGTGCTATTCCTATTCGTCATAACAATTTAAAAAATAGTACGACTGTAAGTTGGAAAGGCGGTGATACTTTCCTCGACTGGTATGGTATTCAAGCGGGTCAAGGATCTGGTGCCGATGGTACTGCCCTAGATTGGACAACCGATATATGGCCAGCAAGCTGGGGAATAAAACGTACCGTGCCAGTAGATGGTTTTGGAGAAGAATTATTAAACACTTTTGGCCGTGATTATTGGATGTTAGATGTCGATGTTGATTGTTCAGCAACCGTAAATGGTTGGTTTGAAGTCAAATCTTTTATATCAAACGGTCCTGGTTGGGAAGCTGATGTTAGTCAAGCTGGTACACCATACGCAACAGGCAACCATTTTGCTCAATGTGGTAAAATGAATGTTTTTGAACGTGGTGTTAGTAGCGCGATTATTACTAGCCTTTAAGTTTTAAATAGTCTAACTGTTTTCATCAACCGTTAGTCATACGAAAAAAGCCGTGATTAT
>CAZVPC010000152.1:0-7168 GCA_964629005.1 uncultured Pseudoalteromonadaceae bacterium
ACAACAAATAACGCATTAAGGGCACAAAATAACTGTTAAAGTAGCAATTGTTTGGTTTTATTAAAAAATCAACGACATTTGATCGTTTTTTGCATATAATCGAAAGCGAATTTTTAACCCTTACCAAGAGAGATAAATACTATGAAAAAAGTTATATTGGCTTTAACAGTAACTGTATTAATGGCCTCTCCTGCTTTTGCTGGTGATGCAGCAGCAGGTAAAGCAAAATCAGGCATGTGTGCAGCTTGTCACGGCGCAGCGGGTGTATCAGCGGTTCCTATGTACCCTAACCTTGCTGGTCAAAAAGAAATGTACCTTACTAAACAGCTTAAAGATTTTAAAGCAGGAACTCGTAAAGATCCTGTTATGAGTGCAATGGCCGCACCTTTATCTGATGATGATGTTGCCAACCTTGCTGCTTATTTCTCAAGCCTAAAATAACTATTTCATTTTTATGGTTTTTTAAAGCACTGTTTACAGTGCTTTTTGTTTTTTGTTAATTCTTAGCTCTGTTGTACTTAACTGTTAGCAAATAAACTAATGGTAGGTTGTCATGAGTGAGAGGCACAACAATGTACTAGCAAAATTACCTCTATATTGTCGCGGCAAGCAGCGACCTACAAATCAACATATTATATATTCACCTAGTTATTATAACGTGTAATCGCTTGTAAAAAAGGCGAACCGTAACGAGCAAGTTTAATGTCGCCAATACCGCTGATCGCCAACATTTGTCGATTGTTTTTTGGCTTTTTTCGTGCCAATTCAGACAGGGTTGCATCGTTAAAAATAATAAACGGCGCAATATCTTCCGCATCAGCAATGGCTTTGCGTAATGCTCGTAACTCAGCAAACAAACCACGATCATAGCTTTTATCATTTTGTCCCTGACGCCAATAACTCGCTTGTTGTAATCTTGGTGTTGCTAACATTAAGGGTTCATCGCCTTTGAGTACTTGTCGAGATGCATTAGTCAAACAAAGTGCTGATTGCTGAGCAATATCTTGTTGTAAATAACCTAAATGGATCAATTGTCGTATAATCGCAAACCAATAACTTGGCATTTCATCTTTGCCAATACCAAAAGTTGATACCAATTGATGATCAAGCTGTTTAACTTTAACCGTTGGTTCACCACGTAATACCTCGATCACATGGGCAATATCACCTTGTTGCTTTATTCGATAAACACAAGAAAGTACTTTTTGTGCCGCTTGTGTTGCGTCAAACTGTCGCGGCGGATCAAGACAAATATCACAGTTACCACATTTTTTTTCAGTGTATTGCGCAAAATAATTGAGCAACACTTGTCGCCGGCAAATTTGCGTATCAGCAAAACCAACCAGTGCTTGAAAACGCTGTAAATCAACATTAACTCGTTGTGTATTTTCGCCTTGATTGATGCGCTTTTTAATTCGACCTGCATCTTGCTCATCATATAAAAACAAGGCTTCTGCCGGTAAACCATCTCGTCCAGCACGACCAATTTCTTGATAATAAGACTCTAAAGTATGTGGTGGTTGGAAATGAATAACAAAACGAATATTCGGTTTATCAATACCTAAGCCAAAAGCAATGGTGGCGATCACAATTTGAATGTTATCTTTGGTAAATCCGTCTTGAACAAAATTACGAATTTCAGACTCTAAGCCAGCATGATACGCCGCACAATTGATCCCTTTTTCTGCCAATAGTCGAGTTAGTTGGTCGACCTGCCAACGACTGTTGCAATAAACGATGCCACTGTCTGATTTTCGTTGCTTAATATAACGATAAACTTGTTGTTCACCATTATATTTATCTGCAAGTGTTAAGCGAATATTTGGCCGATCGAAACTATCTAATAAAATAAACGGATCGTTTAACGCAAGCTGTAATAAAATATCTTTTCGTGTAGTCACGTCAGCCGTTGCTGTTAATGCCATAACCGGCACTTGCGGAAAATGCTGACGTAAACGACTAAGTTTGGTATAAGCAGGACGAAAATCGTGCCCCCATTGAGAAATACAATGTGCTTCATCAATTGCAAAAGCACTAATTAATAAACTACTCAACCCTTGTAAAAAATAATGGTTGAGTAATCGTTCGGGTGCCACATAGAGAAGTTTCAACTGCCCTTGTGCAAGCCTTTGAAAAATAGAATTAATCTCATTTTGAGTTAAACTTGAATTGACAAAAGCAGCGTTAACACCTTGACGAGTTAAACTGTCAACTTGATCTTTCATTAAAGCAATTAACGGTGAAACCACCACCGTAATACCGGGCAAAATTATCGCGGGTAATTGATAACACAAGGATTTGCCACCGCCCGTTGGCATTAATACCAAACAATCTTTTCCTCGTATAATGCTTTCCATTACCTCAAGTTGACCAGAACGAAAAGATTGATAACCAAAATAGTGTTTTAATGCATCTTGTAATTGATGTTTAGTGGTGGCAGAAGCAGAAATATTCAACAAAGCAGCCAAAGTAATAATTTAGTAAGTTGATTTTACCTCAGCTACGGGTAAGAGCAGAGAAATATTTTCACCGACAATAAATAAAATGCTAAGCTAATGCACACAGATGTCCGACCAGATAGTACGCTATGAACAAAACCATGATAATGCAACAAGTCAGCCAAATGTGGAATAACGTTCCTTTTAATAATTTATTGGGCATATATATCGAAAAGTTTGATCATCAAGAAGCTGAAATTCGCTTTAAATGGCAAGATAAACTCGTTGGTAATCATGTTCAAAATATTCTCCATGGTGGCGTTACCGCAACCGCGCTTGATTTTGCGGGTGGTGTTGTTGCCGCCGCTAATATTATTAATCAACTTGAAAATTTCGATATGGAAAAATTGCAGGCTAGTTTGAGTAAATTAGGCACCATTGATTTGCGCACTGACTTTCTTCGACCCGGTCGCGGCAAAGAATTTATTACTACCGCCCGTATTATTCGCGGTGGTAACAAAGTCGCTGTTGTGCGAATGGAAATGCATAATGAAAAAGGTGAACACCTTGCTTTTGGTACGGGCACTTATATGGTTGGTTAGTCATAAATTAATCCTATGACAGGATTAAATAGCGCGAGGTAATGTGACTACAAAGGTAGAGCCTATATTTTGTTCACTGGTAATGGTGATATGTCCTTTAAGCTTTTGATTGATGATGTTGTACACAATATTCATACCCAAGCCAGTATTACCTTCACTTCGTTTAGTGGTAAAAAATGGTTCAAAAATATTTTTTAATACCTCATTGCTCATGCCTATACCATCATCTTGGTAGGTTATCTTTGCTAGCCAATTTTGATTTAGATGCTGATCATTTACTTGTAAAGTGATCATTATTTTACCTGACTCACGACCTTCAAAACCGTGCCGAATGGAATTATTAACCAAGTTGGTGAGCACTTGCGCAAAAGCCCCTGGTAAAGTGGAGAGCTCAAGATCATTTACTCCTGAAAATTGATACTCAACATGATGTTTTTTCATTTCAACCGATAGCGTCATCATCACTTCTTCAATATATTTGGCTAAATTTAACTTTCGCTTGTCATTAACAATTTGATCAACGGCAACTTGCTTAAAGTTAGCCAACAAAACTTTAACGCGTTCAAGGGCTTTTTCTGACATCGACAACGATTGCTCAACCTTATCAATATGTTTTGCCATGCGTGATTTAGTTAAACAATGATTAGAAATTTTTTGTTTAACTTCTTGAGTATCGTCTAAAACTAAACTCGTTGAGGTAATAGCGATACTTAATGGGGTATTAATTTCATGGGCAACACCGGCGACTAAACCTCCCAAAGAAGCCATTTTTTCTGCTTGGATCAGTTGTTCTTGCGTGCTCTCTAAAGAACGGAGTGTTTCGCTCAATTTAGCCGTAGTTTTTTTATTTTTAATAAAAAAGAACACCACTAATATTGAAATCAAGAGCGCGATAACAATTAAAATGGTGGTAATTAAAATATAGGTTTGTTGATCATTAATAATTTGTTTTCTATTAACTAATTCTTCTTCTTGTTGCTCTAACTGAATGCGATGTTGATTTAACTGCCTGCTTTGATCAGCCAATATTTGTTTATTCTCTTTAACATGTTTTTGCATTTGTCGGTTTTTTTGTTCTTTTTCTGCTAATACATTTTCCAATAGTGCTATTTTTTTTTCTGTTTGGGCAAATTCAGCGGAAATAGTTTGCAATTTTTGCTCTTGTTTATTTAATACCTGTTGTTTTTTAATCAGCTCTGTTTTTAGATTAGCCAATTCAACTTTTTGTTGGGACGTTTTTTTTATGTTTTTATTAAGATCTTGATTTAAAAGATTAAGTTTGTTTTTTGATGTTGTTAACTGCTGCTGCTGTTTTGATAATAATGCTTTAAGATCAATATCTTGTTGTCGTGTTTTTTGCATTGCTTGTTCTGTTTCGCGATAAAGCATCGCTACATCAAGTTCACTGCCGCCTAATAACAGTAATTTTGAAGACATCGTTAATTTTTCATAAACAATATTTGATTTATTCACTTCGAAAGAGATCACCGACGAATGATCTTTATGAATAAGGTTGATCATCACATCATGCTTTTCTCTACTGTTATCAGAAATTAATAGCGTTTGTGAACCACGAAGAACATTGGCAATTTGATGTAAATAGGCATTAAACTGCTCTGGTACATAAACAAGATCAGCATTTTTCATTGCGTCGATTGAACGAACAAAAATAACATCAATTGCTTTACCTTTGATTGATTTATCGGTTAGCGAAGCACTGAGAAATTGATAAAAATTTCGATCTCTATAAATAACTAAGCGAAAATTAGTCTTAGATGGCTCGTTAGGCCAAGTGATATGTTTAATAAAGTTAACCATATAAGCCGCTTTAATACGACTTTCACCAAGTGACTGAGCACGGGTTGTTAAGTTCGCACCTAGTGCAAAGACAACAAAAATCAAAATTTTTATTCTAGTAAGATTCGAATTCATTTTGTTGTCAAATACTCCTATATATAGCCATATTAATGTTATGTATTATGTATTATGTATTATGGCGAAGCCCAAGATTAATCGAAGTTAGCACAATAAAACATCTTTAACATTTTTATAACACTAAAAATAGATATTGATCAATTTAATTGCTGCGATTAAGTCACTAATATTTGCTGATCAATATCGGTTAATTTAGTCACACCAGTTAACGCCATCGCAACCTTCATTTCATTGTTAAAAATATCAAGTATCTGTGCAACACCTGTGCCGCCACGAGCAGCTAAAGCGTACGCCCACGCTCGACCTATCATACAAACGTCGGCACCTAATGCTATCGCTTTAACCACATCAAGACCACTGCGAATACCACCATCGACGATTATTTTACACTCTTGATTGACGGCTTTAACAATCGCAGGCAAAACAGTTAACGTGGCTGGAACGCCATCAAGTTGTCGTCCGCCATGATTAGAAACGACAATAGCATCAGCACCAAAAGCAAGCGCTTGTTTAGCATCATCAACATCCATAATGCCTTTTATGACCAGATTACCTGACCAATTATCGCGGATCCAAGCTAAATCTTGCCAAGTCATACTGGCATCAAATTGGCTATCAACCCAGCCTTTAAAATCATCAAGCGACTGCGCATTGGGCACGGCTGCGGTTAAATTACCAAACACCAATGGTTGACCTTTTAGCGCAACATCCCATAACCAACGCGGATGAAAGGCAATATCTAGCGCTCTTTTTACTGAGCCTAAAACGCTATGATTGCCACTTAACCCATTACGAACATCACGATATCGTTCTCCTAATACCGGTAAGTCAACCGTTAATACCAAGGTATTACAACCGGCACGTTTTGCTTTTTCCATTAAGGTTAGTGCATAGGAGCGATCACGGATCACATAAAGCTGAAACCAAAATTCAGTTTGGCACTGCTGCTGTAATTCTTCCAGCGGGCAAATACTAACTGTTGATAAACAAAAAGGGATATTCTTACTTTGCGCCGCCGCTAATGCTTGTACTTCACCTCGACGAGCATAACAGCCCGCTAAACCGACAGGGGCTAAAATAATAGGCATCGACATTTTTTGACCAAATAACTCCGTGCTTAAGTCGATGTTCGCTACATCACACAAAATACGTTGCCTTAACTGTACTTGATCAAAGGCGGTTAAATTCGCCTGTAAACTCAGCTCTTGATATGAACCGCCATCAATATAATCAAACAACTGCCGTGGTAAACGTCGTTCGGCAAGGAGGCGATAATCAGCAGTGTTGGCAGGCGTAATATTTAAGCTTTGCATTAACATAGTGCTCTTGACCCATCAGGTTAGTGAAACTTTCTCGGTAAAAAAGTCTTTTTATGTTCATCTTTGCTAAGTTGACGTTGTACCGCAATGCGTTGATTTTTACCCAATAAAATCTTTATTTGATAATAACTTTCACGAAATAATGTCATTGCAGGGCTTGACCACCAACTTTTTTGTAGTAATTTTTTGATCGCAGCATTTGCATCAGGTGAATTTTGCAGCAATTCTTCGACTAATATTTTTGCAGCATCAAAAGGTTGCTCATTAATATGCGTTACTAAGCCATACGCCTTAGCTTGCAAACCAGTAAATTGTCGTGCTGACATCGCCAATTCCATGGTAATGTCTTGCGCCATTAATTCACGAAAAGCTAAAGTGCCGCCCATATCTGGGATCAGCCCCCAACGATTTTCCATGATCGAAAAATTACTGTCGCGACTCGCAATACGAATATCAGCACCGAGGGCTATTTGCAAACCGCCACCCCAACAACGTCCATTAATCGCTGCAATCACTGGCATCGGCAATTTTCGCCAGCCCGTTGAAACTCGTTGCGCTAAATTAGCACTACCGGGTAACCATTTAAACAATAATTTCACACTGTTAAGCGGTGATTTCAGTACCGCCTTAACATCGAGGCCAGTACAAAAGTCATCACCTTCGGCGTTAATAATAACCGCTCGAATGGTACGATCTGTACGTAATTGTTTAATAATATTATCAATACTGTAAAACATCGCCATATCGATAGCGTTATGTTTTTCTGCTCTGCTTAAAGTCACAATAGCAATGTTATTTTCTACCGTTAAGCGTATGCGTTGTTGCACAATAATTAGCTCTCGTTAAAGTAATATAATACCAATCTCACTAAATA
>CAZVPC010000153.1:0-4941 GCA_964629005.1 uncultured Pseudoalteromonadaceae bacterium
CGAGGAATTAGCTAACAGCGCGTTAAATGGTGAATGCTGCCCTAGTATGGCTGTTAGCATGATCAACGTCCTAGGCAATATTACAAAGTCAGTAAGCTTAGATGTACAAATACAAAGCAGCCAAAAAGGTGAAAACGAAAGAATACGGACATTAGCCGACTTTTACAAAGACAATAAAAAAGATATTAAAACGAAAGTTACATAAACTAATTTATAATGGTGAATATAATAGGACATCATGATTTTATGTTGTCTAAAACGAGTGTATTTTTTCCCCTCTAAAGTAGGGTGACTATCAATAATTGTAACACTCTAAGTAACACCACAAACAAATAACAAATATAAAATAACTATTTAACATATAGTTAAAGTTTAAAGTGACGTTTGTCAGGCGCGCCATTTATGTTACTGCATGCTACTGCGGTGAGGCACTACCAAAAAGATAATTCTTTGTTGGTGTAATAATTTCAGGTAATGGAACATCCCAAGTTTTGACAGCAATGTGCTCAACTTGCTGACAGTCGTGAGCTACCCCTATCGGATAAAGTTTTATGGGTGAAGTCTTTTTATACCAACGAGCTAAAGTTCTATCATAAAAACCGCCACCCATGCCAAGTCGTGCACCTGAATGATCAAAAGCAACTAAAGGGGTTAGCAAAACATCAAGATTTTCAAGCAAACAAAGATGAGTGATATTTAATTTGGGTTCAAGAATCCCAAATTTATTTTTCACCATCACCGTATTGGGATGATAATGTAAAAACAATAAATTCCCTTGACTAAAGGGGTGTAACACCGGTAAATAGAGTTGTTTTTTTTGCTGCCAACACCACTGAATAAAAGGGATGGTATCTAATTCCCCATCATTGCTGAGATAGAGAGCAATATGCTGAGCTTGAATAATTTTTTCATGCTCACACAAGCTATTTTTTAAATTTTTTGCCGCTTGTTGCTGCAGTAGCGGTGATATTTGTTGTCGGCGCTGACGTATTTGTGTTCTTAATTGTGTTCGTCTGTCCATACTATTACGCTCAAAATTGACTCTATACTCAAACTAATAAAAACCTTTCCAGTAAATGAAAAGGTTTTTATGATAACCAATAAAGTACAATTAAAACATGTTTGATTTTTGTTAACCAAACCCTACTGAAATCACATCAACTTTGGTTTTGCTTGTGGCGCCACTAATCCGTTGGCAAGTAAAGAACCACCTAAATCAACTAATTTTTCCATATAACCATTAATATCGTTTTGCAAACCGCTTATGATGATATTAAGTTCAATGATTTTAGCTTTCGTTTCTATTTGTTGACTATGAAGTTGCTCAAATTCTTGACGAGCATTCTGTTGTTCTTCGTCTGTTTCGCAAAAATTCGAACAATCAGCTAGCTCATTTAATTTTTCCGAAGCACTATCAAGCTCACTATTAAGCTCTTCAAAAAAATCATAATACGCTTGTTTTTGATCATGCACTTCTTGTTTGGCTTGCCATTGTTGCTCTATTTCAGCAAAAATTTCATCACCTTGATCATTGGTTTGATAACCTTTGAATTTTAGTTCCTGATGTTGTTCTTCAAGATCAGTAACCTGTGCATAAAGATCTTCAGCTAGCGCCGCCGCCTCTCTTGCTTTATTGCCACTTTCTTGTCTAACAGCACGTAAACAAGCAACCGCATTGTCTTGATCAAAACATTGTTCGGTATGATCAAAACTAATATTGCGATCTATTTCTGGCGGTTGATCTGGCGTATCTTGTTGCTGATCACTGCTTAAATATTCCTGCATGAAGGCAATAAAGTCTTCTTTGATATTCACCACTTGATGCAATGAATCAAGCTGCTTAAAACCAAACTCAAGTGCTTTAACATGTAATTCCAATTTATGTTGTTCAAGCTCTTCAATGCGATTTTCTAACTCGACTTTTCTGTTTTCGTTATCTTCTCGCTCTAACTTGGCGTACAGTTCACTCAAGCGCTGATCTAATTGAGCTGCTTTGTCATATATGCCTTCTTGGCGCTGTTTTTTATCTTCTGACTCCTGATAACGACCTTCCATTTCTTTATAAACCTTATCCAATTTTTCAACCAAGGTGGCTTTTTGATCATTATCTGGAGTTTGATAAATTTCATCTAGTAATTGATTAAACTCATCTTCTAAATCCTGCTCTTGCTGCCAAAAAGTATTAAATTCTTCTTCTAGCTGGGCATATTGATCTTCTACACATACGTAGGGTTCTTGCGCTGTTAAGCAATTTTCTATTCGAGGATCATCGTTAGGTTGTTGAGTTACTGTTTGTGCTTGCGCACTTGTTGTTAAAAATAAGGCGCAAATGATTGCTGTGGATATGCTTGTACGTTTCATATTAATCTACCTTTAAATAAACATTAATGGTGAAGTTAGTAAAATATACATGCTAAAAATGTGTTAACTGAAATCTGGCCAGATTTCAAAAAAGGAGGGAGAGTAACTCTCACCAGCTTCGGTAACCCCGCTATCAATAGAATAAATCCCTTAGATCGGAAGTTTTGCGTCCTAGACTTTCATCTAGTTTGCCATTTTCAACTTGTTAAAAAATGTTAACCTTAAACTAATGAAAGCGCAATGTGTTTTTGTGGCTAATTTTAAATTGCTACTAATGACGCTTTTTTGCTCTGTCGTTAACTGTTATAATTACGAGTAAATTACGCAGAAAATAAGCAGGTTACCATGTCTGATCACGCCACTAAATCAATAAATACAAGTCAAGATACAATGAAAAAAGCGGCCGCTGACAAAGCGCTCGAATATATTGAAGATGACGCGATAGTTGGTGTTGGCACAGGTTCAACCGTTAATTATTTTATTGATGCGTTAGCAACTATCAAAAATCGAATAACGGGGGCGGTATCAAGCTCAGAGCAGTCAAGTAAACGATTAAAAGCACACGGTATTGAAGTTTTTGATCTAAATAGTGTTAACTGCTTAGACATTTACGTTGATGGCGCCGATGAAATAACGGCACATATGGCGATGATCAAAGGAGGTGGTGCGGCACTAACGCGTGAAAAAATTGTAGCTGCAGTGGCGAAAAAATTTATTTGTATTGCCGACTCAAGCAAACAAGTTGATGTTTTAGGCTGTTTTCCTTTGCCGATAGAAGTTATTCCAATGGCACGGAGCTACGTGGCAAGAGAGTTAGTCAAGCTAGGTGGAGATCCTGTTTATCGCCAAGGCGTTATCACCGACAATGGCAACGTTATTATCGATATATTCAATCTTAAGATCATTGACCCTAAAAAATTAGAAAGTCAAATTAACGCAATAGTTGGTGTTGTTACCAATGGTTTATTTGCCCAACGAGGAGCCGATATCTTCATCATGGGCACTGCTAACGGCACAAAAATTATTACATAGTTCACTTTTTTGTAAAAAGTTGAATATTTATGCAATTAATGCTTTAGAGTTTATAATCTATATGTTATTTTAGATATCTAGACGTCCAGACACTCTTGTAACTCAAATTACTGTGGGTAAACCAATCGCTTTAAAAGGTGTAGCAAAAATCATGAGCCAAAATTCATTAGCCAAAGATAAAATTAAAATTTTATTACTTGAAGGGGTGCATTCTAGCGCCGTTGAAGAATTCAATGCTAAAGGTTATCACAATATCGAATACCTTAAGACTTCCTTATCTGACGCAGATTTAATCGATAAAATTGCTGATGTTCACTTTGTCGGTATTCGTTCTCGAACGCAACTCACTGAGCAGGTTATTAGCCATGCTAAAAAACTTGCCGCGATTGGTTGTTTTTGTATTGGCACGAATCAAGTATCACTAACTTCAGCACAAACTCGTGGCATTCCTGTTTTTAATGCTCCCTTTTCTAACACCCGTTCAGTAGCGGAACTTGTACTGGGCGAAATACTTTTATTATTACGCGGTATTCCTGAAAAAAGCGCAAATGCCCATCGTGGTCAATGGAATAAGTCAGCGACGGGCGCTGTAGAAGCGCGAGGAAAAACCCTCGGCATTATTGGTTACGGACATATTGGTATGCAACTGGGCATTTTGGCGGAAACCCTTGGCATGAAAGTACGCTTTTACGACATTGAAACTAAACTTCCTCTAGGTAACGCTAGCCAAGCTAAAAATTTAACCGCATTATTAAATGAGGCGGATATCATTAGCTTGCATGTTCCGCAAACACAACAAACAGCTAACATGGTCGGAAAAGTTCAGTTTGATGCGATGAAACAAGGCGTTATTTTTATCAATGCCTCACGCGGTACGGTGGTCGACATTGATGCGCTTGCCAATGCGCTCGCAAGCAAGCAAGTTGCGGGTGCCGCAATCGATGTATTTCCTGTTGAACCCAAAAATAATAGTGAAGAATTTATTTCGCCATTACGCCGCTTTGACAATGTAATTTTAACCCCTCATATTGGTGGTAGCACTAAAGAGGCGCAAGAAAATATTGGTCTTGAAGTTGCGAGTAAAATCGCCAAATATTCAGATAATGGCTCAACTTTATCTGCGGTTAATTTTCCTGAAGTATCACTACCTGAGCACACAGCAACCGGCACAAGTCGGTTATTGCATATCCACCAGAACCAGCCGGGTATTTTAAATAAAATTAACTTGGCATTTGCCCTGCACAATATCAATATTGCCGCTCAGTATCTGCAAACAGACAGCCAAATAGGTTATGTTGTTATTGATATTGAATCACAAGATCGTGATTTGGCATTACAAGAATTGAAACGAATTGACGGTACTATCCGCGTTCGTGTTTTACATTAACCAAGATTCAGCAGTAGATACGCGGATCTAAGGATTAACAAATCTTAAACCTGAATATTTGCTAATGGTATTTGGCGTTAGCTGTTACTAACGCCAAAAATCATAAAAAAATAAACCACATAACCGCAAAAGCAGCCAAACCAGCGACTATATCATCTAGC
>CAZVPC010000153.1:5041-7136 GCA_964629005.1 uncultured Pseudoalteromonadaceae bacterium
AAAAATAAACCACATAACCGCAAAAGCAGCCAAACCAGCGACTATATCATCTAGCATTATTCCCAAGCCACCATGACAATTTTTGTCGATATAAGATATCGGCCAAGGTTTTAAAATATCAAAAAAACGAAATAATAAAAATCCAACCATGATTGTTGGCCATGAAATCGGCATCATGTACATAGTGATCATCAAGCCAACTATTTCATCCCACACAATAGCGCCATGATCATGTACCCCCGCATCGCGAGCAGCTTTGCCACAAATATAAATACCGCTCACACTCATTAACACTATAATAATCGCTAAATAAAAGGCGTTAAATGAAGAAAACAACAAAACCACGGGGATTGCAGCTAACGTACCAAAAGTACCCGGAGCTTTAGGCGCTAAGCCACTACCGAAACCTAGTGCAAGAAAATGGATCGGATCAGATAATTTAAATTTAGCGGTCAATTTTTTATTCATTAATCAGTTTCTATCTGAAAATAACAAACGGTGCTTATGAAAAGTGTTCAAAGCCATGTAAATCAAAATAAATTTGCTCACCATCAAGTAATGTTTTAATTTTATCGGAAGAATTTAATTGACCGATACACGTTATGCTAACACCAGTACTCGATATTGATGTTTCCATACCTACTTTATTATCTTCAGAAACAGTAAACAATAATTCATAATCGTCACCACCAAATAAAGCCAACTTATATGCTTCCTCGATAGGCAAAGAGTCTCGCAAAGCGGAGGAAAGTGGTAAATTGTCTAAAATAAGATTAACGCCAACCTGTGATGCCGAGCAAATATGTACTAAATCAGCCGCTAAACCGTCAGAAATATCAATGGCCGATGAGGCATATTCTCGTAACGCCTGACCAACTAATACCCTTGGCTTGGGAAAGTCTAATTTTGTTTGAATTTGTGCTTTATAGGCATCTTCAATAACCACCTTGCCTTGAATAGACTGCAATGCTAAAGCCGCATCGCCAATATCGCCAGTAATATAAAGCCAATCGCCTGCTTTGGCACCATTTCGTGGAATATGTTTATCAATGGGTGTTTGCCCTTGTGCGGTCACGGTAATACTTAAAGGGCCTTGGGTGGTATCGCCACCAATTAATTGCACATTATAATATTCACATAACTCAAACACGCCAGAGCAAAAATCTTTAATCCAATTTTCATCAATTTCAGGTAAGGTGATCGCCAAAGACAGCCAAGCAGGTTCAGCTCCCATCGCCGCTAGATCAGATAAACTAACAGCAACAGACTTATGACCTATCGCCCGAGCAGACGTTGTGAGTGGAAAATGAACACCCGCGACCAAGGTATCGGTTGTGATCGCGATATGTTGTCGTTCCTTCGGTTGGATCAAAGCACAATCGTCACCTATACCTAAAATAACATCTTTTCTATTAACAGCTTGCTCGGTAAAATAACGCTTAATGAGCTCAAACTCTTTCATAAATTATCTAATTTGTTGATATTATAAGGTGAATTAAACTTGTGGGCGTAAAAGTTTTACTGCTTTATCAAGCACACCATTGATAAACTTATGACTGTCATCCGCCGCAAAAGACTTCGCTAATTCGATCGCTTCGTTGATCACAACTTTATACGGCACGTCTTTAACTTCACTTAATTCAAAAATTGCCATGCGTAAAATAGCTTTTTCTACGTGATCAACCTCATCTAGAGGACGGTCAATATGAGGTGATATAGCTAAATCGATAGTTTCAATATGCTCACCAACACCACGTAATAATTGCTGAAAATAGGGGATATCGAAACGTCTTTTTTGATTTTCTATCAAGAAGTGAGCTTCAATGTCACCCAGATCATTTTTACTAATTTGCCACGAATAAATGGCTTGTACCGCAAATTCACGGGCTTTTCTTCGAGCTGATACTTTCACAATATTTTTCGCTTTATTGATATTTATTTTAATTTTCATAGCGCTGTACTTTACTCAGCGATTTAGTGAAAATCCTTCACGCTGAATTATTTCAGCATCAGTATGACTGACTAAAATGACTATCTACTCTTGAACCTAGAATCCGCAATCGAGACACGGATAATAGCGCAGCTCCTTGATTCA
>CAZVPC010000154.1:0-2472 GCA_964629005.1 uncultured Pseudoalteromonadaceae bacterium
ACCAGTTAATTAAATCTAACTGCTAACGCGAGCGTTGGCAGCGTCAAATAAAGGTGACTCTTCTTTAATAAGTGCTAAGTTTGCAGAAACAGTTTTCTTTGGTAATTTATTAATCATCAAAGTACCTGTTTTTATTGAACCCTTGCTAGCAGCAAATTGCAGAAGATTCTGGCCATTGCACTGAATACCTTTAAAGATATTACGAATTTTTAATTTATTCGACTTTAAAAATGAACGCATGCGTCTTTTGTTGTCTGCAGCGACATACTCACAAACGCTTTGAGCGATGTTAGCAGCCTGAACTTTAGGAACAGCAACGACTGTCGTTAATAAAAAAGCAGTAATGGTAGAAGCTAATAATAATTTTTTCATTTTAATAACCTTGAATAAGTAATTTAGTTAGTAAAGGAAAAAACCACAGGGTAGTACCTTAAAAGGTAACTCCGCTGCCATGAAATCTTTGAACACAGTAATGTATTTAAAGTTTTTTAGGCCGGTGGTTTTGCGTAGCACGTTTTCGCGTGCCTTGCCTTTTCTTTGTCACCTTCAGTATTACTAAATAATTTTACAATTGCAACTATATTGCTAATAAAAGTGTTTAAAATGTAAGCGGTAAGAGATGGCTACTAAAGAAAAGGGCAATTAAGCCCTTGTTTTTTTCGAAGCTAAACTCATTAATTTGACGTTCTTATCTGTGTATAGATTGCTGATTTCAGGATGAATTATTGTTTTAAAATTGCATTTCAGGTACTAATTCAGGAATAACTAATTCACCTTCGGTAAGCTTAATTATGTCGTCAATTGAAACTCCAGGAGCACGCTCAAGGAGATGGAATTTACCCGCTTTAATTTCAATAAAAGCAAGATCGGTTAATACTTTTTTTATACAACCTTTCCCCGTTAAAGGTAGGGTACAATTAGCTAAAAGTTTAGATATGCCATGTTTTGAAGCGTGAGTCATAGTAACAATAATGTTATCGGCACCTGCAACTAAATCCATGGCACCTCCCATACCTTTGATTAATTTACCAGGGATCATGTAAGAGGCGATATTGCCGTTAACGTCTACCTCAAAGGCACCGAGTACGGTTAAATCAACATGACCACCGCGGATCATCGCGAAAGACTCAGCAGAGTCAAAAAGTGAAGCCCCTGTTGCCATAGTTACTGTTTGTTTGCCCGCGTTAATTAAATCGGCATCTATTTCTGCTTCAGTAGGAAATTGTCCCATGCCAAGTAGGCCATTTTCTGATTGCAGCATTACTTCAATGCCCTCAGGGACAAAGTTAGCGACTAATGTGGGTATGCCAATACCTAAGTTTACATAATAACCATCCTGTAATTCTTGGGCGACACGTTGAGCAATTTGTTCTCGTGATAAAGCCATTGTTGTCTCCTTATGCTGCGTTAGTTGGTGAAAGGCTATCTTTTTGTATACGAACAGTACGTTGTTCAATGCGTTTTTCAAATGAACCCTGAATAAGTCGATTAACATAAATTCCAGGGGTATGGATTTGATCAGGATCTAGCTCGCCTACCTCAACAATTTCTTCAACTTCAACAACAGTGATTTTTCCTGCTGTTGCGGCAAGAGGGTTGAAATTACGTGCGGTTTTTCTAAACACCAAATTACCAAAACGATCAGCTTTCCATGCTTTTACAATGGCGAAATCACCGGTAATGGCTTCTTCCAAAATATAATTACGACCATTAAATTGTCGTACTTCTTTACCTTCTGCCACAGGTGTCCCGTATCCTGTGGCGGTAAAAAATGCAGGAATACCAGCTCCACCTGCACGCATTTTTTCAGCCAATGTACCTTGTGGTGTTAATTCTACTTCTAGCTCATTTGCCATCATTTGTCGCTCAAATTCAGCATTTTCACCCACGTAAGACGCAACAATTTTTTTGATTTGACGATCAGGTAATAATATGCCTAAACCAAAATCATCAACCCCACAATTATTGGAAACTATGGTCAAATTTTTAGTACCTTTACGTTTTATCTCGCTAATTAAGTTTTCTGGAATGCCACATAAACCGAAACCGCCAGCAATAACAGTCATATTATCGGTTAACCCTGCCATAGCTTCTTCATAGCTTGATACTACTTTGTCAAATCCTGCCATTGTAAACTCCTATAAAATTGTATTGTTTAGTTTGATCTTTTATTTTTAAGTGGTTTTAGATCCTGACTTTCGTCAGAATGACGATATTTCCAGCTGTTAACTCCACCATACTGAATTTTCACGTCATAGTGAATTTTTACATCATACTGAATTTATTTCAGTATCTATTTACCACTTCCCATCTAACCTTGTTTAGCTCGATAAGCGTTTGAAACTTTAGATAGTGGCGCTTTTCCTAATTTATCACTGATGAACCAACCTGCTTCAAGTAATTTTTCAAAATTTATTCCTGTATCAATGCCAAGCCCATTAAGTAGATAAACTACATCTTCGGTGGCTACAT
>CAZVPC010000154.1:2572-6981 GCA_964629005.1 uncultured Pseudoalteromonadaceae bacterium
CCTGTATCAATGCCAAGCCCATTAAGTAGATAAACTACATCTTCGGTGGCTACATTTCCTGAAGCGCCTTTAGCATAAGGACATCCACCTAATCCTGCAATAGCACTATCGACTACCTTGATTCCTGATTGAATAGCGGTGTATATATTGGTTAACGCTTGCCCGTATGTGTCGTGAAAATGTACGGCAAGTTGCTCAACAGGAATTTTTTTGGTAACGGCACGTAACATTTTTTGCACGCTGGCAACTGTACCAATACCAATAGTATCGCCAAGGGATATTTCGTAACAACCCATATTAAATAACTTTTCAGCAACAGCAGCAACTTGCTCAGCATCAATGTCACCCTCGTAAGGACAACCAAGCACGCAAGAAACATAACCACGTACAGGAATATTTGCTTTTTTTGCTTGCTCTAATATAGGGACAAACCGCGTTAAACTTTCCGCTATAGAACAATTGATATTTTTTTGACTGAAGCTTTCTGATGCGGCGCCAAAAATAGCAACTTCGTCAGCATTTACCGCTAATGCACCGTTAAAACCGCGCATGTTAGGAGTTAAAGCGGCATAAGTAACGCCATTAAGACGATTTATTCCTTTAAATACTTCATCTGAGGTTGCCATTTGTGGCACCCACTTGGGGGAAACAAAACTACCGCTTTCAATATAGCTAAGACCCGCTTCAGCCAGTTTGTTTATTAAGTTAATCTTGTCGGTTGCATTTATCGGTGTTTTTTCATTTTGTAAGCCATCTCTAGGGCCTACTTCAACAATTTTAACTTTATGCATGATAATCCTTAACCGTTGGAGAAAAGGCTAATAATTCAACACCACCACTAACCATTTCACCCTCGTTAAAGTATATTGCCTCAATTATACCGGCTGTGGGTGCTTTAATAGTATGTTCCATTTTCATTGCTTCCATAATGACTAGCGGTTGATACTTTTCAACTAAATCACCAGCTTTGACTAATACACTGATCATCGTGCCGTTCATCGGTGCGGTTAAACCACCCAGTTCGCTTTGGTTTTCGTGATCACCATAGTCTGGTTGTACATGGGTGAAATTAAATACACCATTTTGTCGATACAAACTTATCTGATTATTTTGGTGGCTTATGGTGGCGTGGCTGCGATAACCATTGATAGAAAAATCTAACCGATCGCCTGTGATCTTTCCTTGGCAATCTAAGGTTTTGTCATTTACCATGATCAAATAATAACTGCGGCTTGCCGTGCGTTTTTGTTCAATGATGATCGAGTATTCAACATCATTATGGGCCAGAATAATTTGATGGTTATGCGCTTCATTTAAACGCCAAGCATTACTATGGTTCCATGGTGAATAAAGGTCATTGGAGCTGCAGCTAGTTAATTGATTTTTTTGCTCTAACATCAACACTAAATATAAAGCCGCCATCGGCAATTCATTGACTAAGGTTTGCTCGTCTTGATGAAAAATAGCCTGTTGGTGTTTTTCAATAAAACCAGTATCAATATTAGCATCAATAAATGGCTTACAAGTAGCTAAGTTGTAGAGAAAATCAATATTGGTGGTAACGCCATTAATACGATATTCAGCTAATGCTTTAGCTAAACGTTGTAGCGCTTTTTCGCGATTTTCATCCCAAACAATAAGTTTAGCAATCATAGGATCGTAAAAAACACTAACCTCATCGCCTTGACGGACGCCAGTGTCAATACGCACATGATCGCTTTCAAGCGGGGTTTGTAAAAAATCGAGTGTACCAGTGGCAGGTAAAAAGTCATTGTTAGCATCTTCTGCATAAATGCGGGCTTCAAAAGCATGACCGTTAATTTTAAGTTCGTTTTGAGTTCTAGGTAATACTTCACCAGCGGCCACACGTAGTTGCCACTCAACCAAATCTTGACCACTGATCATTTCGGTTACTGGATGTTCAACTTGTAAGCGGGTATTCATTTCCATAAAATAGAATGAACCGTCAACGTCAAGTAAAAATTCAACGGTGCCAGCGCCTTGATAACCAATAGCTTGGGCAGATTTTATTGCTGATCCACCCATTTGTGCACGTAAAGTTTCACTCATAGTAAAAGCAGGTGCTTCTTCAATCACCTTTTGATGGCGACGTTGTACCGAGCAATCACGTTCAAATAAGTACACGGCATTGTTGTGGTTATCACAAAACACTTGAATTTCAACATGGCGTGGCTCAGTTAAATATTTTTCTACTAACATGGTGTCGTCACCAAAAGAGGATTTTGCTTCACGTTTAGCTGCGGCTAAACCTTCGCTAAATTCCTTTTCATTCCATACTTGGCGCATACCTTTACCACCGCCACCCGCGGTTGCTTTAAGTAATACCGGATAACCCATATCATCAGCGGCTTTTTTTAAAATACTTTCACTTTGATCGTCGCCATGATAACCAGGTACTAACGGAACGTTGGCTTTTTCCATGATGTTTTTAGCTGCAGACTTTGATCCCATCGCTTCAATTGCAGCCACCGGAGGACCAATAAAAACAATATTTTCTTTTGCACAAGCACGACAAAAGTCAGCATTTTCAGATAAAAAACCATAACCAGGATGAATAGCTTGTGCGCCAGTACGTTTGGCGGCGGCAATAACTTTATCACCAAGCAGGTAACTCATTCGTGATGGTGAAGCGCCTAAATAAACTGCTTCGTCAGCCATGTGTACATGTAGGGCGTCGGCATCGGCGTCAGAATATACGGCAACCGTTAAAATACCCATTTTTTTAGCCGTTTTAATAACCCGACAAGCAATCTCACCACGGTTAGCGATCAAAATTTTAGTAAACATTTTACTGTTCGTTTGGGAAGTAGGTGTGGTCATAAGTCGTTATCTCTTATTTGCTTGCTGTTGCCATGTTGGTTGACGTTTTTCAAAAAAAGCGCCTAAACCTTCTTGGCCTTCTGCTGATACCCTTAATTTGGCAATGCGTTCGCTGGTGTTTTTTAACAAAGCATTATCAATGTTTTGATAGGCCACATCAAAAGCCAATTGTTTTGCAGCACGTATTGCTTGTGGAGCATTGCTCAGTAGGGTGGTGATCATGTTGTCAACTTCGCTATCAAGTTGTTCTGCCTCAACCACTTCATCAACCAAACCGAGTTGCTGCGCTTTATTAGCAGAAAAACGTTCAGCGGTTTGAAAATAACGCCGACTGGCTTTTAATCCCATGGCATTAACCACATAAGGACTAATGGT
The DNA here is from genome assembly GCA_964629005.1 of uncultured Pseudoalteromonadaceae bacterium. Classification (GTDB taxonomy): domain Bacteria; phylum Pseudomonadota; class Gammaproteobacteria; order Enterobacterales; family Alteromonadaceae. The sequence goes on from CAZVPC010000154.1 coordinate 5,789, forward strand.
TGCTGGAATTAAACCTAATTTTACTTCGCTTAAACAAAAACTGGCTTTATTGCTGGCAATAACAATGTCACAACAACTCGCTAAACCAACAGCGCCACCAAAGGCGGCTCCTTGAATTTTAGCAATAGTAGGTTGTGGTAAAAAATTTAATGCATAAAGCATGTTGGCAAGGGCATTGGCATCTTTTAAGTTATCATCATAGGAGTAACTTGCCATGCGTTTCATCCAGCCTAAATCGGCACCCGCTGAAAATGACTTGCCTGTTGAGGCAAGGACCATGACACGAATATCATCACGCTTGGCTATGTCGTTAAAAATACCGGTTAACGAGTTTATAATGGCATCGTCAAAGGCATTGTGCTTGTCGGGGTTATTTAACGTAACGCGAGCAACACCTTGGCTATTAACCTCGAATAATACTTTTTCTGCTTCTTTTTTTACTTTTTTTTCTGTGATGTTCATTTTATTCAACCCGTTGTTTACATTCTAAAGATACCGAATTTAGTATCTCTTATCGGTTTGTTTAATGAGGCTGAAATCGCTAAGCCTAGCACTTGGCGGGTATCGGCAGGGTCGATAATGCCATCGTCCCATAAACGTGCCGAGGCATAATAAGGATGACCTTGGTGTTCGTAATTGTCGATGATTGGTTGTTTAAAGGCGGTTTCTTCGCTTTCGCTCCAGTTTTCCCCTAATTTAGCTTTTTTATCACGGGTAACCTGTGCCATAACGCCAGCGGCTTGCTCGCCACCCATCACTGAAATGCGTGCATTTGGCCACATAAATAAGAAACGTGGATCATAAGCGCGACCACACATGCCGTAATTGCCAGCACCAAAACTACCACCAATAAGTATTGTAAATTTAGGCACTTGTGCAGTAGCAACGGCAGTAACCATTTTAGCGCCGTGTTTGGCAATGCCGCCAGCTTCATATTGCTGACCTACCATAAACCCAGTGATATTTTGCAAAAATACCAATGGAATTTTGCGTTGTGCACATAACTCAATAAAATGAGCGCCTTTTTGTGCAGATTCACCAAATAAAACCCCGTTATTGGCGATGATGCCGACAGGATAGCCGAAAATATGTGCGAAACCACAAACTAGGGTTGTGCCATAAAGTGCTTTAAATTCACTAAATTCACTGCCATCTACGATGCGGGCGATCACTTCTCTGACATCATAAGGCTG
>CAZVPC010000155.1:0-6967 GCA_964629005.1 uncultured Pseudoalteromonadaceae bacterium
TCAACGATATGCTATAGAACCTTGGCGTTATTTGTCATTCATTGGACTTTCAGGTTTAGTCGTGAGTTTTTTTACGCGTAAAAATAAAATTTACAGTTGGATTATCGCCATACCGTTATTTTGGGCAATATATAGCACTTGGGGTTATCAATTATTGAATTCAGTAAAAACGCCGCGTAATGTATTAGCAAATATTGCTAAAATTATTCCTCACGACGCCAAACTGGCTATGTTGGGCTTTCGAGAGCAGTTTTTATTGTTTTCACCTTTTAGTTTTACTCATTTTGGCTATCACACTCCCCATCAACAAGCCCAACGTGCGGCTTGGTTGTGGCAAGGTGAACATGGCAATAAACGCTATTTATTAACTTTTAAAAGTGCCGCGATGCCTTGTTATGATATGACGCAAGCAATTGACGTAGGTATGGCACATCGCCAATATTGGTTATTATTACCCCGCAGTGCGCGTTTAGCTCAATGCATCGCACCAGCAGACTCAGTACAGAGTTATACTTTTGTACCGAAAACCGTGATTTGAGTCATTTGACTATAAAACAAGCTTTAGACATCTAAACGTCTAGAGCTTGTTTTTTGTTGATCATCAAGGTACACTGCGCTTACTTATTTGGTGCTGTTACATTGTTAGTTCTTATGTATCAGCTTAAATTGGGAATGTGGTGCGCTTTTTATCCGTGTCTTTATTGCTGACAGGATTATGGCTAAAAGCAATTCCACGACTGTACCCGCAACTGTAATTCGATTTAAATTTTCTATAGGGAAGGATATATCCGCTAACTCTGAGAAAAGAGCGCGGTGCAGGTTTTTTGTTCCAGACAAAACCTAAGTACCCACATCATTGTGGGCAAAAACCACGCCTACAATGAATAAAATCGATAAGTCAGATACCAGCCAAATTTAATCTATTAACTAATACTTGTGCGGGCAAACACAGTGTCACTATATACAGACTTATCAGCAGCAGAGCAGCCATTACTGGCAATAACCAATCTTAGTTGGTCGGTTGATCATAAAAGTATTCTCAATAAACTCACCTTTAAATTAAATCGTGGTGAGGTTCTCGGTATTATTGGCCCTAATGGTGCGGGCAAAACATCTTTATTGCGTTGTATTTTACAATACATTAAAAATTATCAGGGTGAGATCCATTTTATGGGTCAAAATATTAATTCACTTACCCGCCAATTTATTGCTCAACATGTCGCGGTAGTGAGTCAAATTAACGATCCAGTCTTTAAATTAACTGTGATCGATGTGGTGCGTATGGGGCTATTGCCCTACAAAGCGCTATTTTCTCGTGAAACTAAGCTTGAACGACAAAGCATTACTCAGGCGTTAGAAAAAACAGGCTTAATAAGTCATAAAAACGAGCAATTTACTCATTTATCTGGCGGTGAACAACAACGAGTTTTAATTGCTCGTGCTTTAGTACAACAAGCCGATTTACTTATTTTAGATGAACCCACCAATCATTTAGATGTGTATTACCAGCACCAAATTTTACAGCTAGTCAAATCACTTGGGTTAACTGTATTAATGACCATTCATGATCTAAATTTAGCTAACGATTATTGCCAACGCTTATTATTATTAGATAAAGGCAAACTAATTGCTGACGGTACCTGTGCACAGGTATTACAACCTAATTTATTAAGTTCGGTATTTAAGCTGCCTTGTCAGCAATTTATTGATATTAACAAAGGAATTAATAAAGTGTATTTTCAAGCTAATAGCGCAGTCTTGCCAAAACTTACACCAGAGTCAAATAATGCCTAAGTTAATACCTAAAAAAATGCCTAAGATAGGGTTAACTAGCTTAATACTGCTAGCGTTTAGTGTATTTAGTATCGGTGCGGCACTCACCTTTGGTGCTGCAAATATATCGTTAACACAATTAAGCGACTGTCTATTTAGCCAATGTGACAGTCAAGTAACCAACACTGTTATTTGGCAAATTAGACTACCGCGAGTATTCATTGGTTTTGTTGCGGGTGCAGGTTTAGCCTGTGCGGGCGCAATACTGCAAAATACCACGCGTAACCCATTAGCCGATCCTTATTTATTTGGTATTGTTTCCGGTGCTGGTTTAGGTGCAACGATTGCCAGCCTAGCTTTTACTGAGCAACTCTCCTTTGCTTTACCTCTAGCCGCTTTTTTAGGAGCACTATTTTCAGTTAGTCTTGTATTTATATTAGCAACGGTAATGCAACGTATCGAACAACTGTTATTAGCCGGAGTGGCCGTCTCTTTTATGCTCAGCGCCATTAGTCAATTTTTATTGTATTTAGGTGAGCCAATGGCGACTAATCGCGTGCTATTTTGGTTAATGGGCAGTCTAGCGAATGTTGAAATGAACCAGTTTTATTTGATCGCTAGCGTTGTGCTGGTATCACTCGTTATTATTTTAGCTTATCACCGTCATATCGATGCATTGGCATTAGGTGATGAAACTGCCAGTACTTTAGGGGTCAATGTAAATAAACTACGCTTAACTATGTTAGCAATTTGTGCAGCACTAACGGCTACGGTAGTGGCTTATTGTGGTGGTATTGCTTTTGTGGGTTTGATGATCCCACATATTGTTCGTCACTGGTTTGGCGCGAGTACGTTGAAACTTATTATTGGCTCTACTTTTGTTGGTGGCTGTTTTTTAATTTGGGTTGATGTTATTGCCCGTAGCGCGGTAAGCGATTTAGAACTACCGATAGGTATTATTACCTCTATTATTGGTAGTGTATTTTTTCTCATTATCATGATGCAAGGAAATCGTAGCAATGGCTGAAAAATCAATCAAAACAACACCGCAGCAACAAAAACATCAACAACGTATGGAGAAACTCAAGACTAAGGTTGATGAAAAAATTGCTGCCGCCCAACAAGAAAAAGGCTTGTTAATTGTTATTACCGGTAATGGTAAAGGTAAAAGCACCTCGGGTTTTGGCACAGTTTTACGTGCCGTAGGTCATGGTTTAACTGCGGCAGTAGTACAGTTTATTAAAGGTGAATGGGATTGCGGTGAGCGTAATATTTTAGAAAAATGTGGCGTTAACTTTACCGTAATGGCGACAGGATTTACTTGGCACACCCAAGATAAAACGCAAGACACGATTGCTGCTAAAAAGGCGTGGCAAGTAAGTAAAGACTTACTTAAAAATAAAAGTGTTGATGTAGTATTACTTGATGAACTCACTTATATGATCGCTTATAAATATCTCAATCTTGATGAGGTACTAACGGCATTACAAAATCGTCCTGATCAGCAACATGTTATTATTACTGGTCGTGCTTGTCATCGCGCTATTATCGAAATAGCTGATACCGTTAGTGAAGTGCAATCAATAAAACATGCTTTTGATGGTGGCATAAAAGCACAAATTGGGATTGATTATTGATGACATTTTTTAGCTTTCGACAATTTTGTCGAGCCTCGCTACGCTCGTGTCGACCCACAAGAGGGGTAATTGCACTTTTTATTTTAGTCACTTTTTTTGTTCACGCGAGCACAACACCACCAAAGCCTAAACCCAGCATTATCGCGCTTTCACCACACATTACCGAAATGCTGTTTTCTATGGGTGCAGGCGAGCAAATAATAGCCACCACTGAGTTTTCAGATTTTCCCGAAGCCGCTAAAAAAATTCCTCGCATTGGAAATTATTTACGCTTGCAAATTGAGCGAATTATTGAGCTACAACCTGACTATATTATTGCTTGGCGTAATGGCTCGCCCAGCGCTGATTTGGCAAGATTAGCACAATTGGGCTTTAATATTGTTTATTCTGAGCCTAAAAAATTCACCGATATTGCCAGTGATATAAAAAGGTTAGGAAAACTCAGCGGTCACGAAAAAAGGGCTAACTTTTTAGCCGATCAGTTTTTAACTCGTTTAGATAATATCGTTAATACCTATAAAAACAGACCATTATTGCCTGCTTTTTACGAGTTATGGTCAAAGCCTTTAACCACCATAGCAAAAGGGAGTTGGCCACAGCAGCATCTAGATATTTGTGGCGTTGATAATGTTTTTTATCACGCCACGAGTGCTTACCCTATTGTGGGTATTGAGCAAGTGATGGTTAAAAATATAAAGTTAATTATTGTGCCATTATCAAAAAACCAAACAGATAAACAAGGTTATAGCTGGGGTAAATGGAAAAATATTAATGCGGTTAAAAATCAGCAATTTATTTATCCTAATAGCGACAAAATGCACCGCATGACCTTACGCGCATTAGATGAATTACAAAGTTTGTGTGCACAGGTTGATAAAGTTCGACAATTCTATGCCAATAAAATGTAGAAGGCCGATGCTTACCTCAACTGCACCATATAAGATCACGGCTTGCTATAGCAAAATTAACTTGTTGAGTCTCGCTGCGCTCGTGTCAACCTACAAAAATTACATAAAGAGGATAATATATAAAATTTGGCTTTGCCAAAAACTAGTTTGAAAAACACTGGTATTAAGTATTTGCGCTCTTATTAAAATATTCAGAGTAAGCAAATAAATGGGAAGTAGGTGCGTATTTTCTCTTAAAATAAGAAATTGCTATTCCTACACTGCCCCCGCAACGGTAATTATTTGTGATTAATCATGGTATTGCACACAAATATAAGTCCGGAGACCGACTTAATACTTTAATGACTAAAATAATCTTAGACACGGTGGGTGTCTCATTGAGGAAAATATGAAAAAATCGTTACTCGCGCTAAGTATTACTAGCGCACTCACTACTTTAGCTTTACCTGTATGTGCTGGCGAGCAAGTTATTGCTGATACAGAGCAAACTGAAACCATAGTTGTTACCGCCAACCGTAGCACCCAAGACAAATTTGATGTGCTTGCGGCAATGGATGTTTTTACCCGCGCAGATATTGAACAAATCCAACCTTTATCGGTCGCTGATTTGCTTAATAGGGTTGCGGGTATCACGACTATTCAACAAGGCACGTCAGCAAGCCAAACATCAGTATTTGTGCGCGGTAGCAACAGTGATCATGTACTCCTTTTAGTGGATGGCGTGCGTGTAGGTTCAGCAACCTTAGGCAATAAAAATCTTGGTGATGTGCCTATCCAACTTATTGAACGTATTGAAATTATTCGAGGACCACGGGCTGCACTTTGGGGGTCAGATGCGATAGGGGGCGTGATTCAAATATTCACACGGCGTTTAGACCATGCAGCAACTCAATTTGGGGTAAAATTAGGGAGTCATAATTTTTGGCAAGCTTACGGCGCGATCGGATTTGGTAATGAGCAAAATAGTTATACGTTAAGTAGTTCTGTTGAAAAGTCTAAGGGCTTTGATGTGATCACCCCAGATCCTAGTAATCCTTATGCCATAGATCAAGCCGATAAAGACGGATATAGTCGCGAAGCAATCGCACTAACAGGTTCAAGCCAAATAACCTCAGCATATACCGTAAATGTAAGTGCACAGTCAACCCAAGGTAAGACTCAAATTGATGCTTCTTTTGGTGGTGATGAAACACACTATAAAAATAGTCACCTTGTGATCCAAAATCAGCTACAAGTTGATGGCACAACTTTACAACTCAATTTAGCTAATTCTACTGATTATAATGAAGACAATGCCGATAAACTTTTTCCCGGTACTAATAAATCTTTTTTTGAAACCAAACGAGATCAAGTTACCGCACAAGTGCAAGTTCCAATAAATACAAATGGTGAAATAACCGCGGGTTTTGACTGGTATAACGAAAAAATAGCGAGTCAAAATAATTACGCGAAAACAAAACGTAATGCCAGCGCTTTTTATTTAACGGGTCGTCAGCAAGTTAAAAAATTAAAATTTGAGGGGGCGATCCGCCATGACAAAGTAGGCAATATTAATGGTGAAACTAGTTACCAATTAAGTTTAGGTTTTCAAGCGGCTGACAATTTGTTGTTGGTGTTGAGTCAAGGAACTGCTTTTAAGGCACCAACCTTTAACGATCTCTATTGGCCAAACGCTTTTGGTAGTGCCGGAAATCCACATTTAAAAGCAGAAACGGCGAAAAATGTTGAATTTTTAACCCGTTATCAAACTTCATTATATTCAATAGAAGTTTCTTTATATCAAACTGATTTTGATAATTTAATTGAGTGGACACCTGTTGATGCCAATAATGTATTTGCTGGCTGGCAACCGAGTAATGTTAGCCAAGCAATCATTAAAGGTGGCGAAGCAACGATAAATGCCGACATATTGGGTACAAGCAACACTTTAACTTTAAGTCGTATTGATGCTAAAAATGTGACTACGGGTTTACAGTTAGCACGGCGTCCTTATTTTGCTGCTAATTACCGTATTGATTATCAAGCTGATTTCTGGGATGTTGATTTAGAATTTAATCACCAAGGTGCTCGTACCGACAGTAATGGTAAACCATTAAGCAGTTATACTTTAATTAACTTGGTATTTAATTATCAGCTAAGCCAACAAACAACGTTGTCAGCGCGGATCACCAACCTAGGAGATAAAGATTATTTTCAAATAACCGAGTATCCCGGTGATCGACGCGGTTATAGTTTGGCGCTCGATTATCGTTTTTAATTGACACAAAGCACGACTACTTAAAATAAACCTGCTGATTTTATGTCAGCAGGTTTTATTTAATAAGCCGAGTGGGTTACTTATTTTTTAATGCACATTGTGCTTCGGTTTTAATACCTAATTTTTTAAAGACCATTGCGGCAGGGCAAAAACCAGTAAAAGATGATTGCACTAAATTAGCACCGACAAAGACGGTTAGCCAAACAAAATTTGGATTAACCCAATGGGTCAGTGCTAATGATAGTAATACCATGAATCCGGCAAAACGAAAAATTGCGATTTCTACAGACATAATAAATTCCTCTTCTTTTCTTTGTTAAAATATGATTGTTAAATTGTAGGCGTGGTTTTTGCCTACAAGGATGTAGGTACTTAGGTTTTGTCTGGAACAA
>CAZVPC010000156.1:0-6943 GCA_964629005.1 uncultured Pseudoalteromonadaceae bacterium
AATACCACTAAGCGTAATAAAAATAGTTTTGATTTCACCATGAACTGGGCGAAGTCTGACAATACGTTAATTAAAGACTTAAAAGATTTTACTGCCACGTTTTTTCAAAAAAACACTTTGATCAAGGTATTGCTGCAATATTCAGTCTTTGACGTCAGTAATACTCAGTTAGTGATGCGTCCGTATCAAATAGCAGCCACCGAACGTATTTTATGGAAAATTAACAGTGCTTATCAAGTCAAAGGTTGGAGCAATACTGAAAGTGGTGGCTACATTTGGCATACCACAGGCTCTGGTAAAACCTTAACCAGCTTTAAGGCTGCACGCTTGGCTACTGAGCTCGATTTTATAGATAAAGTGTTTTTTGTGGTAGACAGGAAAGATCTCGATTATCAAACCATGAAGGAATATCAACGCTTTTCGCCTGATAGTGTCAATGGCTCAGACAGCACTGCTGGCCTAAAACGTAACCTTGAAAAAGATGACAATAAAATCATTGTTACGACTATTCAAAAACTTAATAACTTAATGAAGAATGAAAGTGATTTGTCGATTTATCATAAGCAAGTTGTCTTTATTTTTGATGAAGCGCATCGTAGCCAGTTTGGTGAAGCGCAGAAGAACTTAAAGAAGAAGTTTAAGAAATACTATCAATTTGGCTTTACTGGTACGCCAATATTTCCTGAAAATGCACTAGGGGCTGAAACTACCAGCAGTGTATTTGGGCGTGAACTTCATTCTTATGTGATTACGGATGCTATTCGTGATGAAAAGGTATTGAAGTTTAAAGTCGACTACAACGATGTGCGTCCTGAATTTAAATCTATTGAAACCGAACAAGATGATAAAAAGCTAACCGCTGCGGAAAACAAGCAGGCGTTCTTGCATCCCAGTCGTATAAGTGAAATATCACAATATATTTTAAATACCTTCAGGCAAAAAACGCATCGTCTTAACGCGGGTGGCAAGGGATTTAATGCGATGTTTGCTGTTAGTAGCGTAGATGCTGCTAAAGCTTATTATGAGTCGTTTAATCACTTACAAAGTACGTCTGATAAAAGTAAAGCAAGTAATAACCCTCTGAAAATTGCCACTATATTCTCATTTGCTGCCAATGAAGAGCAAGATGCTGTAGGTGAAATTATTGATGAAAGCTTTGACCTTTCTGCCATAAATAGCGCAATGGACAGTAGTGCTAAAGAGTTTTTGAATGCTGCTATTGATGATTATAACGCGTCGTTTAAAACCAACTTTGGTATTGATAGCAATGGCTTTCAAAATTATTACCGTGATTTAGCTCAACGCGTTAAAAATAAAGAAGTTGATTTATTAATTGTTGTTGGGATGTTTTTAACTGGCTTTGATGCACCTACGCTAAATACCTTATTTGTAGATAAAAACTTACGTTATCACGGTTTAATGCAGGCTTTCTCTCGTACTAATCGTATTTATGATACCACCAAAACCTTTGGTAATATCGTTACCTTTCGTGATTTAGAGCAAGCAACGATTGATGCTATTACTTTGTTTGGTGATAAAAACACTAAAAATGTTGTGTTAGAGAAAAGCTATCAAGAATATATGGAAGGTTTCACTGATATTGCAACAGGTGAAGCTCGCCGTGGTTATATGGCGATAGTGGCAGAGTTAAAAGAGCGCTTTCCAAGCCCCGAAGAGATAGTTTTAGAGAAAGATAAAAAAGATTTCGCTAAATTATTTGGTGAATACTTACGTGTTGAGAACGTTCTGCAAAACTACGATGAATATGCTGGATTGAAAGCGTTGCAACAATTAGATGTAAACGACCCTGTGGCAGTAGAAGCGTTTAAAGTTAAGCATTATGTAGATGATGAAGGTTTAGCTGCAATGCAAACCATAGAATTGCCTGCAGAGCGCACTATTCAAGATTATCGTTCAACCTATAATGATACGCGCGATTGGTTGCGTCGTGAAAAGTCCGCTAACCAAAAAGACGAATCGACGATTGATTGGGATGATGTGGTTTTTGAAGTTGATTTACTTAAATCGCAAGAGATAAATCTTGATTACATCCTTGAGCTTATTTTTGATCATCATAAGAAAAATAAAGGTAAAACTGAGTTAATTGAAGAAGTGCGTCGCTTAATTCGAGCTAGCTTAGGCAATAGGGCTAAAGAAAGTTTGATTGTAGATTTTATTAATCAAACCGACTTAGATGAGATTACTGAAAAGGCGAGTATCATTGATGCATTCTTTACTTTTGCTCAAGCTGAGCAGAAACGCGAAGTAAGAGAGTTGATCAGCTCAGAAAGCTTAAATGAAGAGGCAGCTAAACGTTATATCACTGCATCGTTAAAACGGGAATATGCGAGTGAAAATGGCACAGAGCTAAACGCCACGTTGCCAAAAATGAGCCCGCTTAACCCGCAATACAAAACTAAAAAGCAAAGCGTTTTTCAAAAGATAGCTACTTTTGTTGAGAAGTATAAAGGTGTGGGAGGAGGGATATAATCCAATATTTATAGAGTATTAACTTTTAGGCCAGTAATTTTAAAGTGTAAAATAAAGCTAGAATTTTTGTATAGTATGTGGTTTAAAACTGAACAACAAGGCTTCATTTATACAAAATATATAAAACTGTATGGTAAATATTTGTAATTTATTCTTGAAGCCCATTGCTTTGCTGTTCTGTCACTCACTCATTCGGCAATGACGTTGGTTTTTATAGGTTATTCCCGTTCTAAAATTCTGTCGAGTATGTTTGTATGTGTATACTTTACAAACTAATAAACATAATCACACGATATTTTATTGCTAGGGTACATATAGTTTGAAAGAACGAGTAGCAACCGCAAAACCACGACTACATGAGCACGGTTCAGGTTATTGGTTCCATAAAAACCTAAGTACCTACATCCATGTAGGCAAAAGCCATGCCTACAAATAGATCTAAAAGAGCTAGTTATGATCAAAGATAAAACACTGTTACCGCGGCAACTGGGTGATACCCACATTCGCTTATTGAGAATTTTTAAAGCCGTTATTGATGCGGGCGGTTTTTCTGCGGCGGAAGTTGATTTAAACATTAGTCGACCAGCGATCAGTTTGGCAATTGCTGAGCTTGAATCGTTATTAAAAATGAAACTTTGCCATCGTGGTCGTTCGGGTTTTTCTATTACCCTACAGGGTCAACAAGTGTATCAGTCAGCGCTACAATTGTTAGGATGTTTGGAAAATTTTCGTGCGGAAATGAATGCCATTAATACCGCGTTAGTTGGTGAGCTTAATATTGGCATTACTGATAATTTGGTCACTATTGATCAAATGCGTATTACTCGAGCATTGAGTGCGTTAAAACAACGGGCTGCTGATATTGTTATTAATATTCGCATGATCCCGCCAAATGATGTTGAGTCGGCTATATTAAATGGTCAGCTACATATTGGTGTTGTGCCTGAACTACGGACTTTAGCGGGTTTGAGGTATTTACCGCTTTATAAAGAACAATCCTTGTTATATTGCGGTGAACAACACCCTTTATTTACACAAGACTTACATCAGATCAGCGATCTAGCACTGGCAAAATATGATGCAGTAGTACCGAGCTATCCACAATCAACCGAAATAAAACAGCAACAAAAAAAGCTTAACGCGACAGCAACGTCAACTGATCGTGAAGGTATTGCTTTTTTGATTTTAACCGGACGTTTTATTGGCTTTCTACCAACGCATCTTGCTCAGCGCTGGGTTGCGCAGGATAAAATGCGGGCAATTGAAGCACATAGACGAAATTTTTATACTAACTTTTCAGTGATCACCAGCAAAGGAGCACGTAGTCACTTGATTTTAGAAGCTTATTTAGAAGAGTTACAAAAAACTTAAATTATGACCCTAGAATCAGCAATAGAGACGCGGGTTAAAGTGATATTTTGAGTAAATCTTTGGCAAAAACAATGTCACCGTGAAAGTTTTTTTCAATAAGCTGTTTGTTGCTCTTTTTATTGTGTAAAGTTCTAAGCATGAAATGTGATAGAACTAACTTTTTCACCCGCGCTTGTGCTGCTAATTTTCCTATAGTGCTGGGGGTCATGTGAAGATATTTTGCTATTTCTCCTGCGTGCTCACCAATCGCGTTGTGGGCAACTAATATATTAGAATTTTTAGCTAATTTAGGTAAATTTCCGCTACTGCCATTCATGTCGCCACTAAAAGTAATGGCACAATTAGCACTATCTACTCGCCATGCCAATGCAGGAATAGCACCGTGAGTTACCTTGAGCGCTGAGATAGTTAATTGCTCTGTTATTTTTTTTGTCCAAAGATGATCTGCTGCTGAAACACTTTGTGGCAATAATAAAAAGGGAGTTGAAGCGCTGCGCATTAAAAAATCTGAAAGATAAGGATATACACTACTTTGCTTGTCACTAAAAAGCGCATTAACAAAACTTTCAGTCGCAGGAAAATCGCCACCAGCGGCTGGACCATATAAGGGTAGGTCGGTTTCTCTACCAGTAAAGAAGCTTGCTTTGATATAAACCGCTAATGCGGCGCTATGATCAACATGTAAGTGTGACAGTAAAATCACCTGTAAATCGTTAAAATCTGCCGTTGATTTTTCAAAATTAAGACTACTGCCACCACCGGCATCAATTAATACCCGCGCTTTATTATTTATCCACACGAGATAAGAACTAGAGGCTAAACCGTCATTAATTTCTGGACCACCAGATCCTAATATTTGTAGCTGTACATTATCGCATTGATGGTCTATACCTTTTTCAGGCTTTTTAGCAAAAGCTGAAAATGAGCAAGTAATACTTATAATGATGGCTGTTAGATATAACCTGATGAATGTATTCATTAAATTCTTATTGTTTTAGACGAATATATATTCGATATTGTATACTTAATTCTGAATTTAACTACTTAAAATAAAATAATGACCTAGAAATAATATTATTTTCATTAAAAACCAACATACTCATGATATTTTCTATTGAATCCTACCCATTGAGGTAATATGGGTATTAAAAAGAATAAAAAGAGGATTAAACATGGCATTTGATTATGGCTCGATAGACTTAGGATTAAAAAATCCGTTTAAAAAAGAAGGAACAATAACCGCTATTAGAGGAACAATACAAACATTGTTCGGTTTATACCTACTAATTAGTGCAGCCAGTATTGTCAAAGAGGATGTTGGCAGAGGATGGATTTTAGTCGGTTTTGGTGTCTTATTACTTGCGAGTGGGATCCGTGTATTGGGTCATGGTATTTATGCCACAATGCGTTATTTTGTTGGTCGAAATCATCCTACGTCCTTAGCAAAAAATTATAGTAAATCTGAACAAAGCACGTCAGTTGAAGAAAAAAAATATGTGGCCTACAAAGCAAGTAACTTAGAAGAAATGTTGATTGGACGAAAAAATTCTACCTTTATTGAACCACAAGGATTTTTGGCAAGGTTACTTCATACATTAATTCCTAAGTTATTATTTATGCCCTATCCAATTCGCAATATGTCGCAAAATTTATTTAGCGCTTGGATTAAAACACTAACGGCATTAGTAGCCTATGCTTTTGTTGCTTTTGTTTCTCTGTCTGGCTTTGGTGGTGATGCAGGCGAACTATCCTTTCCCTTTTATTCTGCTTTGTTAATGTTTTATCTATTATTGGTCTGGCGAGCAGCAAGCAAGCCAATATCAAGAATTGCAGAGCGAAAAATTGAAACGTTGGGAGGAAGTGATTTAGTTCGAGTGTTGGTGGTTGCTTTGATCTTACCGGTTGTGCTTGGTGGTATTATTTCATGGATGATCAGCCAAACGAGCATTGCTAAGCCGCAAATTGAAAATTGGCTAGCCGCAATACCTAGTTTGCATTCTGGGTTTTATTTTTTGGGTATTTTTACTTTTGCTTTGTTAAGTACTGCACTTATTTGGTTTATGTTAAGAATTCGATTAAAGCAAGTATCTCCGCTGGCGGAGGTATCTGAACTAAGGGAAAATTGGCAAGAGTCGGTACACCCTAATGAAATTTTTATTAATCTTGATAATCTTGTTATGGCAAATAGACGTTACAAAGAAGTGCCAAATCGTATTTATCGAGAATTAGAGCCTAAACTTAATGAACAAGTCGATGGTAAAGGTGAATTTAAAGGTGAAATGATCCAAGAAATTCAACCAAAAGTTAGGGATATGGCGCTGGGTAAAGCTTTTGACAAAGCACGATTAATTGCCTTGATTAGTGGCAATGGTCTGTTTGTTGTTACGTTGATTTTTACTTTGTTATTAGCTTATTCTGTCGTTGATATTTACACTTTTTTTAAAACTATGGGCACAGTCTCTTTTAAAGAACTCTTTGATCAGCAATATTTTGCTGATTTTTCTAGTTTATTGATAATAACGTTACATTTTTTTCTTATTGGTTTTTTGATAAAATCATTCGCACAGCAACTGGTTAACGTTGCTCATTTGTTTTTTGCTGAAATTCAATTTGAATCCTTATTGGTGTATTTTAAATGTGAAGGTACTTTTACCGAATCAAAAATTTCAACAGGCACGGGTATTCATGATAGTACCCGATCTGAAAATACTTTAGTTAGAAGCAGTATTACACCTTGGGTGGTGGTATCGCGTATTATTAGTACTACTTTTGCTGATACAGGCATGAGAAATTTAGAATTTTCAAGAATTATTTTGGAAATGCATAAAGCAGATGCAGAGCTATTGGCAATAAAAAATGATCTTGTTAGTTTTTTGAAAGACAGAGAATCAATTGCTGCAATTACTAGTGGCAGAGATCTAGGTAATGCTTCACAAATTCATCAGTTAAATCAGCAAACTAGAGCAATACCGGTTAATCAGCAATTACAGCAAGATGAAGAAGCCGCGGGCTATCTTCAGCAAGAAAAAGATCTGTCAGAAAAGACTGATGAGTTAACGGGTCAACAAAAAAAATAATGCCA
>CAZVPC010000157.1:0-6882 GCA_964629005.1 uncultured Pseudoalteromonadaceae bacterium
CATAGCTTATTTATAAACTTAAGTTTTAATCCAATCAACTGTCCTGTTTCATGGGGTTGTTTAAAAAGTTGAATGTTTCCTTACAATCAACCAAAAGTAAATTACTTATCGCCATTAATTAAAAGCTATTTATTTACACGTTTTTCGCTCATAAATACTCTGATTTTGTCAACCACACTTTCAACAGAAAGTTCAGTAGAATCAATAATTAATGCACCTTCTGCTGGCACTAACGGCGCAACTTTTCGGTTGCGATCTCGCTCGTCCCGTTGACGTATGTCATCCAAAAGGCGCCCGATTTTAACATCAAAGCCCTTTTGTTTCAACTGTTGATATCGACGTTGTGCGCGTTCTTCTGCGCTCGCCGTTAAAAATATTTTTGCCGGCGCGTCATTAAAAACGACTGTGCCCATATCACGGCCATCCGCGACTAGTCCTGGAGCCACTTTAAACGCGCGTTGGCGTCGTAATAACGCTTCTCGCACTCGAGGAAAAGCCGCTACTTTTGACGCAATAGCGCCCACTTCTTCGCTGCGGATAGTATCCGTAACATCTTCACCTTCTAATATGACTTTACTCTGACCATTCGCGCTAACATCAAACTGCACATCAAGGTGTGCCGCAATAGGAATTAATGACTCTTCATCATCAACGGCAAGTTTATGATGCTGCGTTGCAACCGCCAAGACACGATAAATAGCACCACTGTCTAATAAATGCCATCCTTGTTGTTTCGCTAAAATAGAAGCAACGGTACCTTTACCCGCGCCACTAGGGCCATCAATAGTGATAACCGGAATTTTTTCGTTCATATAATTCTTCCTGAATAGTTCGTAAAAATTAACTTTTTATGAACTCGGTGTGATCGACAAACCAACTTGATTGGCTAATTTAACAAAACTAGGAAATGAAGTGGCCACATTATCACACTCTAAAATATTAACTGCACCTTGCGCTCTAAGTGATGCAATAGCGAAAGACATTGCAATACGATGATCATCAAAACTTTCAACCGTACCCGCCGTTAATTGACCGCCAACAATATCAATACCATCATCAAAAACCGTACAATCAATACCCAAGGTTGCTAAACCATTGGCCATTGCTTGAATACGATCACTTTCTTTAACCCTTAATTCTTCAGCACCACGCAATCTGGTCATACCATTAGCGCAGGCTGCGGCGACAAATATAGCGGGAAATTCATCAATAGCAAGTGGAACATCTTGTTCTTTAATATTGATGCCTTGTAATTTGCTAGATTTTACCACAATATCAGCGACCGGCTCACCGCCAGCCATGCTTTCATTGATCACGGTCAAATTACCATTCATTTGTTGCAAAATGTTAATTGCGCCAATTCGGGTTGGATTCATACCCACATTACGAATGGTTAATTCGCCCGCTTTAGCAATAAGACCAGCAACCATAAAAAAAGTTGCAGAAGAAATATCTCCCGGCACTTGAATATCACAAGCATTTAGTTGATGACCGCCTTCAATGGAGACTTTAGTTTTTTGTGCATCGCCGTCAATATTATGTGCAACCGTTACTGGGTAACCAAATGCGGTTAACATTCGTTCAGTATGATCGCGAGTAATACCCGGTTCAGTTACCGATGTTGTACCATTGGCATACATACCTGCGAGTAACACACAAGATTTAACTTGCGCACTCGCCATCGGTAAGGTGTAATTAATAGCGGTTAGTTTTTGATCTGTTGCTAAACCAGTACAAACCACAGGGGGTGTACCATCGTCACTGGCGCTAATGTTGGCAGCCATTAATTTTAAAGGCTCAACCACACGACCCATTGGCCGTTTATTTAATGAAGCATCGCCAAGCATAGTTGAGGCAAATTTTTGTCCAGCAAGGATACCGGATAACAAACGAATTGAAGTCCCCGAATTGCCTACATCTAATTCGGTGGTTGACGCCGTTAAGCCATCAAGCCCTTGACCATAAACGGTAACGTTATTATTTTCATCTGGCCCTTCAATTTTAATGCCCATGGCTTTAAACGCATTCATAGTGGCTAAACAATCTTGGCCGGGTAAAAACCCACTGATATGAGTTGTACCATTAGCGAGCGAGCCGAACATGATAGAGCGATGTGAAACAGATTTGTCACCAGGAACAATAATGTCACCAGATATTTTTCCAGCAGGTTTAGTGGCAAAACTTAAAGGCTGTGATGTAGTAGACATGTTTTTTCCAAAAAAAATAAATTAAGGTTTAATAAAAGAGTCCGTATGGAATTAAGAATTCTCTTGTGCAAAGCGTTGCATAAAGGCAACTAGCGCTTCAACACCCGCTAATGGCATGGCATTATAAATACTGGCACGCATACCGCCGACACTGCGATGACCTTTAAGCGCGGTTAAACCAGCTTGTTCAGCTTGTTTTAAGAACTCACTGTTTAAGCTTTCATCCATTAACCAAAATGGCACGTTCATTAAACTGCGGTATTGTTGATCAATATTATTTACATAAAAATCGCTGTCATCAATTGTTTGATATAAAAATTGCGCTTTTTGCTGATTAACTTTGCTGATAGCACTAACACCACCTAAAGTTTTTAACCAGTCAAAAACCAAACCCGCTAAATACCATGCATACGTTGGTGGCGTATTATGCATCGACCCATTATTGGCAATAAGGGTATAGTTTAATATTGATGGTGTATTAATAACGGCATGTTCGAGTAGGTCATCTCGAATGATTACCAGCGTTAAACCTGATGGACCAATATTTTTTTGTGCACCAGCATAAATTAGTGCAAATTTTGATACATCAACTTTGCGCGATAAAATAGTAGATGACATATCAGCAACTAGCGGTACTCCGTGCGTTTCAGGCACCGTAAATATCTCAATACCATCAACGGTTTCATTCGGACAATAATGTACATAAAGCGCATTTTTATTTAACGGCCATTGCTCGCTAGCTTGTATTGAGGTTTTATCGTCTTGCTGTTGGCGAATATCTATAACATTAATATCACCAAAATTTTTCGCTTCGCTCGCTGCTGCTTTTGACCAAGAACCAGAGATAATATAATCAGCACTTTTACCTTGCGCTAATAAATTAAGTGGTACTGCCGAAAACTGCCCACGACCACCACCATGACAAAATAATACTTTATAATTATCAGGAATAGCCATTAACTCACGTAAATCAGCTTCGGCTTGTGCAGCAACCGCCATAAATGCTTTACCGCGATGACTTAATTCCATCACAGAGCTACCTGTTTCTTGCCAATTAACAAACTCTTGCTGTGCTTTTGCCATCACTGCTGTTGGCAGCATTGCTGGGCCAGCACAAAAATTAAAAACCGTTGTCATGTGGTTTATTTTCCTATATAAAATTTTAGTCATTGTCACTCTTTCACATCCATATGATCGTGACATACCGTTCATCCTGAACATCGTCACTCTTTCACATCCATGTGATCGTGACATACCGTTCATCCTGAACATAAAAAAAGGCGGTTAAACCGCCTTTTTTTATTTCAAAAAACGGTTACTCTTCATCGTTGTCTGAGAGATTTTCATCATTTTTAGAGGTACTCTCTGATGAGGGTTGCTCTTCATTAGTTGATGCTTGCGTTGCTGTTGTTAGCACTGAGGTGCTTTCAGCTTCATCGCTTTGTTCAGCCAATTGATCAACTTCTTCAATTTCATCAATACGCTGTAAAGCCACTACATGCTCGTCTTCACTAGTGCGAATAATGCGTACACCTTGAGTATTACGACTAATAACGCTCACTTCATTAACTCTGGTACGAACTAAGGTACCATTATCAGTGATCAGCATAATTTCATCTAACTCTTCAACTTGTACCGCACCAACCACAGGACCATTACGATCACTCACTTTAATAGACACCACACCTTTAGTGGCGCGAGATTTAGCTGGATATTCTGCTAAATCAGTACGTTTACCATAACCATTTTGCGTAATGGTTAATATTGCGCCATCATCTTTGGGTATAATTAATGAAACAACTTTTTGCGACCCTTCAAGACGAATACCACGAACACCTGTGGCGGTACGACCCATTGGGCGTAGTGCTATAATTTCTTCACCTGTCTCCGCATCAATTTTAACAGCACCCGTTTCATTATCGCGTGCTTTTTCATTAAAACGAACCACTTTTCCGGCATCAGAAAATAACATAATGTCGTTTTCACCGTTAGTAATATCAACACCAATAAGGGTATCATCATCACGTAAATTCAAAGCAATAATACCGTTTGCACGTTGATGAGAATAAGCCGTTAATGGCGTTTTCTTCACCGTGCCAGACGCTGTTGCCATAATGATATATTTGTCTTCTTCGTATTCACGTACCGGTAATATCGCAGTAATACATTCATCACTTGCTAGTGGCAATATGTTAACAATAGGTCGACCACGTGCGGTTCTACTTGCTAAGGGTAATTGATACACTTTTAACCAATATAATTTACCGCGATTTGAGAAGCATAAAATCGTATCGTGAGTATTAGCGACTAATAAACGTTCGATAAAATCTTCTTCTTTCATCTTAGTCGCCGCTTTACCTTTACCACCACGGCGTTGTGATTGATAATCCGATAAAATTTGATACTTCACATAACCTTCGTTAGATAAAGTCACCACTACATCTTCTTCATTAATTAAATCTTCTAATGACAAATCATGTGACGCATTCGTAATTTCAGTACGACGCTCATCACCAAATTCATCGCGAATAGCTTCAAGCTCTTCGGTGATCACTTTCATCAAACGTGTTGGGCTGGAAAGAATATGCATCAATTCGGCAATAACATCTAATAACGCTTTGTACTCACTTAGAATTTTTTCGTGCTCTAAACCGGTTAATTTGTGTAAACGTAAATCAAGGATCGCTTGTGCTTGTGGCAACGACAAATAATATAAACCATCACGAATACCAAGCTCAGTTTCTAACCACTCAGGACGTGCAGCATCGTTACCGGCAGCACTAAGCATGTCGGCAACATTGCCCAAGTTCCAACCTTGCGCAAGTAAGGCTTCTCTCGCCTCTGCAGGTGTTGGTGAGTTTTTAATTAAGGCAATGATCGGATCAATATTGGCTAATGCTATTGATAAGCCTTCCAATAAATGGGCGCGCTCACGGGCTTTTTTCAATTCAAATACAGTGCGACGAGTAACCACTTCACGGCGATGCAAAATAAAAGCATCAAGCATTTCTTTAAGGTTGAATAATTTGGGTTGGCCATTGGTTAATGCCACCATATTGAACCCGAAAGAGACTTGCATTTGCGTGAGCTTATAAAGGTTATTTAAAACCACTTCACCTACTTCACCACGTTTAATTTCAATGACCATGCGCATGCCGTCTTTATCCGACTCGTCACGCAGGGCTGAAATACCTTCTAAACGTTTTTCTTTAACAAGCTCCGCCATTTTTTCAATCAAACGTGCTTTATTGACTTGATAAGGCAGTTCATGAACAATTATCGTTTCTTTGCCGGTCTTTTCATTGCATTCTATACTTGCACGAGCACGAATTTTTATTTTACCACGACCCGTTCGATAGGCTTCTTCAATACCGACACGACCGCTAATAATAGCTGCGGTAGGAAAATCAGGGCCCGGTATAATTTCGAGTAGTTCTTCAAAGGTAATCTCGCTATTTTCAATGATAGCTAAACAACCATTAACCACCTCGGTTAAATTATGTGGGGGAATATTCGTTGCCATGCCCACTGCAATACCCGAAGTACCATTAACTAATAAGTTGGGCACTCGGGTTGGCATGACAGCAGGGATTTGTTCGGTACCATCATAGTTAGGCACAAAATCAACGGTTTCTTTGTCAAGATCGGCTAAAATAGAATGCGCAATTTTAGCCATTCTAATTTCGGTATAACGCATTGCAGCCGCGCTATCACCATCAACTGAACCGAAGTTACCTTGGCCATCAACCAGCATGTAACGTAAAGAAAAAGGTTGCGCCATGCGCACAATAGTATCGTAAACCGCCGTATCACCATGAGGGTGATATTTACCAATAACATCACCCACCACACGGGCAGATTTTTTATAAGGTTTGTTCCATGCGTTACTTAGTACATCCATGGCAAAAAGCACACGACGATGCACTGGTTTTAAACCATCACGCACATCAGGTAAAGCACGACCTACGATAACGCTCATGGCGTAATCTAAATAAGATGTTTTGAGTTCATCTTCAATATTTACTGGAACAATTTGTTTGGCAAGATCTGTCATAAAACAGCAGTTTCCCTAAAATCAGATAGTCTTGAAATTATTATTTTATTAAGCGGCTAATACTAACATATTTTTGCAAAGGCAACACCGCTTTATTAATTGTCAATTTTGCCAAACATCCACTTTTTTCTCAACTAAGAATTGTATCGCAAGGGGGCTTTTCAGAGATAAATATGCCGACAAAAGATCAATAAACTAAAAAAGCCAGCAATTTTCATTACTGACTCTTTAATTATATCCTAGATCCACACCCAACTGCTGACTCTAGCTTTATAGTTACTACCGGATCTTTTTTACAAAAAAGAAAGTAACTCTTGATCTAACTGCATTAACGTTTTTGGATCTGCCATCATAGTTTTTGCTAATGATTTTGTTCTTGGCAGTATACGTGCAAAATAAAACTCAGCCGTTTTAATTTTTGCCCGATAAAAATCACGATTTTCAACTTCACCCGCTAATTTTTCATAGGCGGTTTGTGCCATTTGCGCCCAAAAATAGCCCATCACAATATAGCCTGAATACATTAAATAGTCGGTTGATGCCGAGCCCACAAAATCACGGTTTTTCTTCGCTTTTAAGCCAATACGTAACGTATATTGATGCCAGTTAGCAATATGTTTA
>CAZVPC010000158.1:0-6877 GCA_964629005.1 uncultured Pseudoalteromonadaceae bacterium
CATGCTCGCGATGGTATTTACGCAGGTAGGTCTTCCCGTAGAAGGTATTGCCCTTATTATTGGTGTAGATCGATTATTAGACATGATGCGTACTGCGGTCAATGTTACTGGCGATGCGGCGGTAACCGTTGTTGTTGCTAAAAGTGAAAACCAGTTAGATCTAGCTATTTATAATGATCCTAACGCGGGTAGTTTTGAACCCATCGATATAAATACTCACCAACATGATCTTGATCATAATCACTAAACTTAATAAAAACACTAACTTTTAACAAAAAAAGCTTTATCAACACTCGATAAAGCTTTTTTTATGACCCTTAATTTTTTTCCTTAACTTATTCCTTAACTTATACCTTAACTTGGAAAAATTCGGTTGTTTTGCCACAACTTACCTAATGTCTGTGTGATCGTTAATGAAGCGGCTTTTGATAGTTTTTCCGCTAAACTTTTATGCGTAACAAATTTAATTGCTAAAATTTTTCGTGTTTTACTCGCATTATGTAAGTAATCATCACTAGTTAAAATATCATCAACCAAGCCTAATTCTTTGGCTTTAGTGCCAAACCAATGTTCACCTGTGGCAATTTTAGTAATATCTAAACTTGGTCGGCGTTCGCTAACATAATCTTTAAATAATACGTGCGTTTCTTCAAGCTCTTCAATAAACTTCTCACGACCTTTCGCCGTGTTTTCACCAAACATAGTAACCGTGCGTTTAAATTCACCCGCGGTAAATTGTTCAAATTCTATGTCATGATTTTTTAGTACTTTATTGAAATTGGGAACTTGGGCTATAACACCAATAGAGCCCAAAATAGCAAAAGGAGCTGAAATTATTTTATCTGCGACACAAGCCATCATATAACCACCACTGGCAGCAACTTTATCTACGGCAATAGTTAACGGTATTTTATGCGTACGAATACGATCCAATTGTGATGAGGCTAAGCCATAACCATGCACCATGCCACCACCACTTTCTAAACGAACAAAAACTTCATCTTGCTGATCAGCTACCATCAATACGGCGCTCACTTCTTCACGCAATGACGCTACTTCTTTCGCATCAATACTACCTTTGAAATCAATTACAAATAATTTTGCTTCAGCTTGCTCTTCGTTATTTGCTGACTTTTTATCCGCTTTTGCTTTTTCCTTAGCCTGCTTTTTATGCTGTTTTTCTTTTACTTTAAGTTGTTCTTTCGATAATAAACTGTGATTTATTTCATCTTCTATTTCTTCAAATTGCTCAGAAAGATCGGTAATTTCAAGCTCACCTTTTTTATGCTTTTGTTTCATTGCTGCCCCAGCAATAGCAACAATAATGGCAATAACCGCTAACACAAAAGTAATAGTTTTTGCTAAAAACAAACCGTATTCGTACAAAAATTCCAATTTTAAACTCCTAATTAATTCTCTGTTACTGATTTTACACTATTTAAATAAATAAAGCCCTCAACTGAGGGCTTTATGACAAACGTACGAATAACAAATAATAGCAATAAAACGCCGCACTAATTTGATTTGAGTACTAACTCTTCAATTAAATTATTACTAATATCCGCTTCTGTGAACAATATTGGCCGTAACGCAGTCGTATTCGAGTAAACACGATTTTGATCATCAAGATGAGCAGAATTGGTATCAGAAGATTGTGAATAAGTTAATAAACCTCGTCCTACCGGACCGTTTTCAGTAAAATTAACCACGAACATCCAACTCGAACCATAATTTATCTGGTAACCCGCAGAACTTAAGCCTGACGCCAACGGTCGCCCTGTTTCAACATCAATAACAGGTGCATACTGATGGATAGGATATAAGGTATCATCCCCCTTTGCCGAGGCAAAAACATTAAAACCGCCTTCTTGATTTTTAGCTCCTGCCCACGGGAATTTTTCGCCACTTGCACTACCGTCAGCCATTGTTTTTTCTGTAAATTGAATATCGCCCATTTTGGCATCAAGCGCAAAATTAGAACTTTGTACATTAGCTACTGCTGCTGCAAATGCTTTTAAAACGCTAGCATCTGTTGCTAATTTATTCGGCGTATTAATAGGATCCGCCGCATCAAACGGAACGGTAAATTGTGTTTTAGCATTAAACTTAAACGCAAATTCTCTAAATAGATGACCTGCTGTACTGTTTTGATCCATGCGCATATTCCAGCCAGACAACGCGGTACAAGCGGCGTCGATATTCACCGATAATCCATTGTCTAACACAACGGGAACACTACCTTGCGCCTGACACTGGCTAAGTAAATCCGCCACCGTTGCTTCGGCTAAATAAGCTCGATTACTTAATAAAGCTGACTCCACTTCAGCAGGGGTAAATTTGCCATCATCACCCGCACTGTCACCCAGCAAGGTTAAACCCATTCGAGTTCGTAAAGATAACGGACTAAAATCATCGCCATATAATATTGAATAACCTGATAACGGTTCCGCGGGGTTGGTATACCAATAACTATTATTAGAGTTTTGCACAAAATCAGTTCGCAATAATTTAGGCGCTTGATCATAGCTATTAAGACCATCGGGTTCAAACAATGCCGTATTGCCCGGTAAAATATCAAAGCCAACCGCTTGACGAGTACCCACTAAAACCGGATCGGTACGCATTAAATTTAACGCCGTTTCACTTAAATTTAATACGCGAGTTTTATCAATATAAAAAGCATTACCCTGATCATCAGCATACATAGTATTTACCCAAGGGATACCATCAAAATCTTTATACGCTTGCTGAAATTCTGTTAAATTTTTTGCCATGTTGATCGCTAACCAATGATCGACTAAATCAACATTTTCTTCGGCGGCATCACGCAAGGTAAAGGCACTTGAATCACTCCACGACATGAAATTAAATGAGGGTGGGGTTTCAATCATCAAGCCATGGTGACTATAGTAAAAATCTTTTGACAGCACCACTGAACGGCTACCTGCTTTGACTTCAACATAATAAGTACGCTTATCAATATTTCGAGCTTCACCATCAACCATATATTGCTTGCGATTACCCGCAGCTAAGTCGAGTTTGTAAACCACAAAACGCCGAGAAGTTGAAACAGTATGAGTCCAAGCTAGGTTATCATTGTAACCAATATTGACAATGCCTGGTAAACCTTGCAAACCTGCGCCAATCACATTTAATACCCCAGGAATAGTAATTTGTGATTGCCAAAACCTTAAATTGCCCGTATGAGGGAAATGAGGGTTAGCCAATAAAATTCCTTTGCCATTTTCAGTTTTGTCTTTCCCTATACCCCAACCATTAGAGCCCAAATCACCATTTTTACCATCAGGTACACTAAACGATTGCGCTTTAAGGGCTAAATTTTCATTGAGTTTAGTTATCGCGGCACGATCAGAGCGCGCGCCAACATAAGGTAAATATTCACCTCCATCGCCTGGATTTGCAAAAAAGGCGATATCAAAAAACTCTAAACCACTAGCTAACTGAGAAGCCGAAAAAATGTAGGCGGTTAATTCTTGTGGTGTAATAGGTTTTACCCAAGCTTGCCCAGCACATTGTGGTGCTAAGTTTTCAATGCCAGTATCTTGCAAGTATTTATTATAACCAGCCGTATAACCTTCTATTAAAGCACGCGAATTTTCTGTCATACTGCCGTAAAGCTTGTTAGCAGAAGCAACCACTTTTAGCGCTAAATGACCAAAATCAGAAATTAAATTTGCTGAGTCACCACTCCCTAAAATACGATCAGGACCAAAATATTTTGATCGCTCACTTTTTACCTTAATAATTTGATCCGCTAAAATACATAAATTATCTTTGGCATAAGCAAAACCAGAGCCAAAGGCTAAACTTTGTAAATTATCGGCCGTAATATGAGGAACACCGTAGGTTGTCCATTTTATGTCGGCTTCAAGCACGCCATCTGGATCAAAAGCAACTAATTGTGGCGCCGCTTGTGTTGGCGGTGGAATTGGGGCAGGCACAGCAACAGCAACTTTTTTGTCACTATTACAAGCGCTAAGCCCGAAGGCTAATATTAGTACAAATAACTTGTTTTTATTCATTTTAATAATACTCCATTTATTTTTAAAATGATCACTTATACTGCTTGATTAAATAATCACATTTACCTCGCTATTTGGGCAAAAAAAAACCCTCATCGCTGAGGGTTTTCACTATTTTTATTTAATTAACAACCTCACTATCTTGAACAGTAATAAGATGTCCTTCACTGCTAAAGAAATTGGCCACTTGAGATTGCATCTCTTGAGTTGTTCGCCCAGTCATCACCGGATCAGGTGCCTCAGCTCTAGGACTTGGCGATAATACAGAACCATGATGGCCAAATAAGAACCGCACTGCACCGGAAATAGGTGTTTCAGCATCTTGGGTTGTTTGCGATATTCCCGGTAAACCTAACAAAGCAATTGCGGCCTCAGTACCCGATAATGGTGACGTAGATACCGTATTAGGAATAACTTGATCACCTAGGTTGTCGGAACCATTACCAATAACTTCAATCAAATGCGTCGGTGTTTGCGTTGCTGCCATCGCAGCAACATAATTCACCGGATCACCTGCGTCAGTCACTGTTTGTGCTGCAAAAGTAAATTGAGCAAATAATCCACCTAAACCAGCTTTTTGAGCAGGATTTAAATTGCTATAAAAAGAACGGTAAGTAACAACACGTTCCGCTTCAGTTGCACCATTAGGGAACATTGAATCAACTAACGCTTTAAAATCAGGTGATTTAGCATAAGTTAAACTTGATTTGATCACATCACCAAAGGCACCAGACTCTAATAATAAATTAGCAACCATGACACCAGGATTAGCTTCAGTATTTGTTATCACTTTAAATAAACCATCAATCGCAGGATTTAATGGTGTATTAGTTAAACTAATAAAGTTAATACCGGTTATTGCTCCTAACGAATGTCCTAAGAAATGTACTTTGCTAGTATCTATTTTAATCGGAGCACCATTTACATCTGATCCACCTAAAAAGTTCAAACCAAAACGTAATCCTAAAATATCAGCAGTACTTTGACGTAAGTTATCACGCGTTGTTAATAAACTTCCCAAATTCATGTAATGAGTAGCTGAAACCGTTGAGGCATTAATGTCATCAATACCGTCACCATTAAGATCGAAACCACGGCTACCATGTAATGGATGATCTATTGCCACCGTTGCAATACCATACAGAGATAAAATACCGGTTAGCGATAACATATCTTCTTTTTTAGAGGTTATACCATGTTGTAAAATCGCCACTGGCCAACCATTTTCAGGCTCTGACATTGTCGGTAAACCTAAACTAGTACGAACCGCATTAGCAACATTGACATCGGGTGTCGTCATTTGTACTGTAATCGGCATCATCGCTCTTGGTGCAGGTACAGGGCTATATTTTGTTAAATTTCGCTCAGTATCAATACCTAAATCACGTAAACCTGGTGCAGGTAACCCTGCCGCCGCCGAAATAGCCATACAAGTGCCATCGGTAACACTAATGGGATTAGCCGGAATAGCTTCTGGATTTACCGCCGCTAAACCCGCTAACATGGCAGCGGAGTCACACAAACTTTTCCACCACTCATTAACCGGAGCCATCGGATTATCCGCTGTAGGCACGCCTGAATAATAAGGTAATGTTATGCTGCCTTTCATATAATTAGCGGCTGAAAATAACGGTAGTGCACTAGAGTCTGCTGGCAACACTCCTGAACCAACAAGGACTTGAGCCACAGATAAGCCAGTATCTTGTATCCCAATAGTTGGAAACTTCCCTTGCTGTAAATTTGCCACCATCAAACCTTTAATGGTATTAAAAACATCACCCGTTGATTGCGTCGTCATTGCCATGGTGTAGATAATAGAGCTTTTTTCTACCCCTGCTGAAGATACAGCACCTTCATAACTGTTAATAACCGCTTGCAAACCAAGCTGAGCAGCACTACCTAGTGGCAGCGTTGTAATGTCTTGTTGAACAAGTTCATAGGTAGACGAACCAGCAACAGCAACGCCCAGTGAGTCTTGTATGTTGTTAGTAAGCGCTAAAATATATGTCGTTTTCGGTTTCAATGGTTTTAACGGTACAATAGCAATATTATTACCAACGGCTTTTGGTACAAAGTCAACGCCAAAGGTTAATTCACCAACAATTTTACAAGCAAGTCCACGAGGCACGGCAGTACAGTCTGAATCAACTCGATCTCCCCCCATGGTCGCTTCAAATATTCTAACGGATGCCGGATTAAAAACACTGTTAGCATCTAAAGAAGTTTGTGTCGGAAAATTAATCGAAAGTGAAAAAGGATTCACTGTAGACCAACCATCAAGCGCACTCAAGGCAAAGGTTGGATCTGAGCCATCAGCACCCTCGGCTACCGGCATATTTAAGGTACCATCTTTTGTACCTTGGAATAATAAATCATTCGGTACAGATAAATTACCATTTGAGGGATCAAATACCACCCGAGCAATAGGTATTACTCCAGGGCCATTTTCTGCAACCTTCTTTTGTACATCTTTAATTGTTTCTCCGCCACCACAGCCACTTAATCCAAGTGCACTAATAATTGCGAGACTAATCACTAATTTCTTCATCTTCTCTCCCCAGAACATACCAGTTGAATAATTTTCCCATCACTCAGTGTGGTATAAATTTTTTCTTTTTCTTATACCAAATGGCTTTTATTTTCATTTTAAATAATAGCAAGTTCGGTCGAAAATGTTACTTTATCAGCAAAAACTACCAATAAATTTAACAATCCACCAACTTTGCTTAACAAGTTAGACCAGTTAAAGTTACCCCAAGATTTGCTTGAGTGCTAGCGCTTTTTTCATTTTAAAGAATATTTTCGGTTTTTTTTCAAAATTTAGTGATGATTTT
>CAZVPC010000159.1:0-6877 GCA_964629005.1 uncultured Pseudoalteromonadaceae bacterium
AAATAAATAATTAAGCTATGTTTACCAGGCAAAGATAACTGTTCGGTTAAATTTGTTTTTCTGAACCATTGGCGATTAAACCATTGACTGTGTGCGAGTGCGATGCCAAACCAAATCATCCCTAACCAAGGAAATAAAGAGACATAGTCGGTGGTATAATTTGGCAGTAAATCGCTAATATAATTAAACGGCCAACGTTGTGTTAACCAACCGAGTTGTACCATAACGAACATTGCTGTTGCCATTAATAAGGCTAATCGGGGAAACCGTACTAAAGCGATAGATAGAATACTCGCCACCACAATAAATTGTAACACGCCAAAGTAAATCCAATTATCAGGAAACATGAATAGCGACATTATTGTGGTAATTGCTGCTCCAATAGCAACTTTAGCGAGGCGTGAGATAAACTTTTTTAAATTAAATGCGTGTGCATGGCTATAAACTAATCCTGCACCGATACATAAAAAGAACAAGGTTAAAATAACATCACGAAAATAATTCCAGCCAACGCCATCAGGAATACCGGTCATCAACCAGCCAAAGTACTTTAGGTCATAAATAAAATGAAAAATCACCATTAAAAATATAGCGAGCGTGCGGATCAAGTCTAAACTGAGGTTTCGTTTGTTCATTTTGGTTAATAACCTTAAATAAAAAGAGGGATTAATGAAAAAAAATTGATTTATATCAAGATAAATGGAAGCAGTAACTATATACTGTCGCCAATTATTATTGAAGTGCAAAAAGAGTTGTTAAAAGCATGTTACGTCGGTTAAGTTGGTTGTTGAGCATATTAATTTATTTGTCGGTAAACGGACAAGTTATTGCGCTACCAACTCATCAATGTGATGCTGAAACTATGGAGCATTCAGGCCATTTTGAGCGTGCTGAATATTCTGTTTTAAGTGAAGCACTAAATAATCAAGATGCTTCATTCATCGCTAAACATTCAGTTCACCATCAAATAAAAGTTCAAGGTATGGCATCTTCACAAGTCGATCATGAACTGAAAATGAATAATGGTTGCTACTGTAATGATTGTGATCATCACAATAGCGCTAGTTATAATGTAAGCTTTTTAGTTACCACGTACAATCCCGCATTGATCTATCAAATAGAAGAAGATCCACCAATTTTTTATCAAGCAATGACGGTTAAATCAACTACACTATCTAACTTGTATCGCCCTCCAATTTTGGCTTAAAACAAGCTAGAACCGTTTATTTATTGACGGTTCTGATATATCATTCTTTTTTTTATTACTGTATCCAAAATATTTTTATTTGCAATGTTAAATCTTTTGTAAATAAACAACTATTATGGGTATTTACATGAAACACTAACTCATAAGGTTATTATTATGAAAATTAAAACTCTCAGTGCAGCCGTTGTTTCAGCATTAATGTTGACAACCGCGCCTGCAATTTATGCACAAGAAGGTTCAAGCCTCGATGTAGGTCGTATGACTCTTGCTGGATACGGCGATGTGACTTACGTAGCTACAGACAATGCGAATACTAATGTGGTTTCGCGTTTTGTACCGATCTTTTTGTTTCAACTTTCAGAAAAAATTCATATTGAATCAGAAATAGAATTTAGTATCAATGAATTAGGCGAAACTGAAGTTGAAATGGAATATGCTGACTTGCATTATTTCTTAAACGACAACACCACTATTTCAGCGGGTAAATTCTTATTACCATTTGGTCAATTTGGTCAAAATTTACACCCTAGCTGGATCAATAAATTACCTACAGTTCCTGGTATTTATGGGCGTGGTGCTAATGGCGCAATGAGAGCCTTGATCCCGATGATGAATGATACTGGTATTAATGTCAGTAATGTTTTTAAAGTTGGCACAGGTAAATTATTTACTGACTTTTATGTGGTGAGTGGCCCTCGTGAAGAAACTATCGGTGAAGGCACTAGTATTAATGGTCCTGGTCCTGAAGTGGCGTTTGAGTCTAAAAAAGGTGATAACAACGGTCAATCCGCATTCGGTGGTCGTATTGCCTATGCTATGTTACCAGAAATAGAAGTTGGTTATTCTTATTATTCAGGTGCTTATAATGCCGATGGTAGTTTACGCTATACCATGACTAATTTTGATGCGAGCTGGATTGGTACTTATGCTAATGTGCGTGGTGAATATATTACTACCACTACTGAAGGTTATCTTGAAGAGGATAATAATCGTGTGCATGATTTTGAGCGTGATGGCTGGTATGTACAAGGTGCATGGCAAGCGCGTCAATTAGGTCAAGCTTGGTTAAACCCCGTTGAACTCGTGTTACGTAAATCTAAAATTTCTAAGATTGACGGTGCTGACAGAACAACGGTTGGTATTAATTACTGGTTAGAGCCTAGTACTGTATTGAAAGTTGCATTCGAAGATACATCATTAGACACCGGTTATAGTGACAGTCGTGCTTTCGTTCAATTAGCGTTTGGTTTTTAGGAGAATCTCATGAAATTAATAAAATTATTCTTACTCTCAGTTAGTTTATTCGTTGCTGCTTGGTCTGCGCAAGCGCAACATATTAATGGTGCATCGCTTGTTGGTGAAGGTGCACGACTTTATAGTGAAAATTGTGGCCGTTGTCATAATGCCCGCCCTGCGTCTGATTACACTAAAAGAGAATGGTCAGTAGTAATGCCGCACATGCGTGAAAAAGCGCACATGACCGGTACTGAAGCGTTAGCGGTTGAAGCGTTTTTAGATAGTACGTTAACCTCTGATGTACAAAATGATGTTAAATCAGGTTCACTTAAAAATAAACCACAACGTTCAGGCGAAGAATTGGTTGCCGCGTTTGGTTGTCAAGGTTGTCACAACATTAAAGGCAGTGGCGGAACTATGGGACCAAATTTAACCACCGTTGTGGCTGATAAAGGTGCTGAATTTGTCTTGAAAAAATTAGCCAATCCTAAATTTAATAACCCAGCATCACCTATGCCGAAATTTCCAATGAGTGCTGCTGATAAACAAGCGATTGTTGATTTTTTGAAATAACTAATATGTAACGGTTGTATGTAGAAACATACGGCAATAAGTTGTTCTAGCTTTATTGGTTAGGATGAATTGTAAAAGAGGCGATAACTTGATTAATCTTGAGTTATCGTTTTTTTATTTGCAGTAAATCAAATTTTTTTTACTATTTTTATATAAATACTTGACTTGCGTTTAAGACACAGGTGTAAACTCTGACTACACAATCAAAAGTAATGGTTTGTTTTGGAGAAGAGTATGAAAGTAAGTGAATTGGCAAAAAATTTAAATATTACCCCTGACACAGTACGTTTTTATACCCGTAAAGGGTTTTTATCACCAATCAAAGATCAGACTAATGGTTATAAAGCATACAGTAGTAAAGATCGGCAACGTTTAGCGTTTATTATTAGCGCTCGGCAATTAGGTTTTACCGTTAAAGAAATCGATAAAATATTAACAGAAGCGGATCAAGGTCATACAGCATGTGCCTTGGTTAGGCAAATTATTGAACAAAAACTTATTGAAACCGACCGACAGTTCCAGCAAACACTGGCGTTAAGAAATCGTTTACAGTTAGCTATTGCAGACTGGCAAAACAAACCAGATAAAGCACCAACAAGTGAGATGATCTGTCATTTAATTGAAGGGTTTATGGAAGAACATTCGTTTGCTGATTCCAACCTTCAATTTCAAGCCACGATTATTCAGCCCAGAAAGGAGGCATAAATGAAACATTCAATGTCAACAAGTCAACAGCAAGTGCATGAACTTCTTATTGAAGGGGTCGGCTGTGCAAGCTGTGTTGGTAAAATTGAAAAAGCGTTGAATGCCGTTGCCGGCGTTGAATTAGCGCAAATGAATTTTGCCTTAAGAACCGTCAGCGTTACTGGCATGGTAGATAGCAATAGTTTGATCCAAGTGATTGAATCAATAGGTTATCACGCTAAAAGTGCCGATGAAACCAGTGATGAACAATTACTCGATGAAAAAGAAGTCGCCGAGCAAAAATATTATCAAAAATTGATCATACAAATGTGGATTGGTTTAGGTTTAGGTGTGCCATTGATGGTTTATAGTCTATTTGGTGGGCCGATGACGGTTAATTCAACGATTGAGCGCGGTATTTGGTTATTAATTGGTTTGGTTTGTGCGTTGGTGATGTATTTTGCGGGTAAACATTTTTATATAGGTGCTTATAAATCTTTTATTAATCATAGTGCCAATATGGATACCCTCATTGCTTTAGGTACTGGCACGGCATGGTTGTATTCGA
The DNA here is from genome assembly GCA_964629005.1 of uncultured Pseudoalteromonadaceae bacterium. Lineage (GTDB taxonomy): Bacteria > Pseudomonadota > Gammaproteobacteria > Enterobacterales > Alteromonadaceae. The sequence continues at coordinate 4,269 of CAZVPC010000159.1, forward strand.
TGGTGGTGGTTTTTTTCCCGTTGGCTTTACCTGAAATGGCGCGTCATGTTTATTTTGAAGCCACTGCGATGATCATCGGGTTAATTAATTTAGGGTTAGCATTAGAAGTCAAAGCACGAGGTCGCACTAGTGAGGCGATAAAACGTTTGATTGGTTTACAAGCTAAAACAGCGCGAGTTATTCGCAACGGCAGCGAGCTTGATGTTGCTATTACGCATGTCTTGTTAAAAGACAAAGTACGTGTACGTCCAGGTGAACGTGTCCCCGTAGATGGCATTGTTGAGGAAGGCAAAACCACCATTGATGAGTCGATGTTAACGGGTGAACCGATGCCTGTGAAAAAAGCTCAAGGTGATGAAGTTGTTGCGGGTACTATTAATAAAAACGGTGCCATTATTTTTACTGCGACCAGAATAGGCAAAGACACCGCCTTAGCACAAATCATCAGTATGGTGAAACGTGCACAAAACTCAAAACCCCCTATTGGTCGCTTGGCCGATGTTATTTCAGGTTATTTTGTACCCGTTATTATGATTATTGCGATTGTAAGCGCACTGATTTGGCTTAATTTTGGTCCTGATCCAACAGTCGCTTTTGCGGTAGTGTCAGCAACGACAGTATTGATCATTGCTTGTCCTTGTGCGCTTGGTTTAGCTACACCGATGTCGGTGATGGTGGGGGTGGGAAAAGCCGCAGAAGCAGGTGTTCTTATCCGTAATGGTGCCGCATTGCAAACAGCGTCAAAAATTACTGCAATGGTATTAGATAAAACAGGAACAATCACCAGAGGCGCACCTAAGGTGACAGATATTCATCTTGTGGGTGCTAATAAACTAAACATTAAAAATGAAGATGATTTATTGCAATGGGTGGCTTCGTTAGAAGCAGGATCTGAACACCCGTTAGCACAAGCTATTGTTGAGTCAGCCTCGGAACGTGGCTTGATCACCGATAAGCTTGAAAATTTTCATGCTCTTGCCGGACAAGGAGTACAAGGGTTGGTGAAGAATAAGCAGTTATTTTTTGGTAACCAAAAGCTCATGGCAGAGCAAGGTATTGATATTGATGGACAAACGCTTAGTCTTGCGCAAAAAATGGCTAGTGAGGCAAAAACACCGATGTATTTTGCGATTGAGGGTGAATTAGTTGCCGTTATTGCTGTTGCCGATCCGATCAAAACCGACTCTATTGCCGCGATTAAGCGTTTACAACATAATGGTATTAGAGTGGTGATGCTAACCGGTGATAATCAAGCAACGGCTCAAGCTGTTGCTAAAAAAGTGGGTATTGAAGAGTTTTTTGCTGAAGTATTACCTGAAGACAAAGCCACTAAAGTTGCTGAGTTACAGGCTCAAGGTGAAATAGTAGGCATGACCGGTGATGGTATTAACGATGCTCCCGCATTGGCGCTTGCTAATGTTGGTTTTGCTATTGGTACGGGTACCGATGTTGCCATAGAGAGTGCTGATATTACTTTAATGCGGGGCTCACTGCATGGCCTTGCGGATGCGATAGCGGTTAGTAAAGCGACGTTGAAAAACATCAAACAAAATTTACTTGGTGCCTTTATTTATAATGCCGCAGGTGTTCCCTTTGCCGCAGGGATTTTATATCCATTTTTTGGCTTATTATTAAGTCCTGTTATTGCTGGTGCGGCAATGGCATTTTCATCGTTAACTGTGGTAAGCAATGCCAATCGGTTACGTTTTTTTAAACCACAAGAACATTAATTATAAAATTATAAGGAGCATATTATGTTATTGATCAATATTATTGGTTTCGCTTTAATTGGTTTGATTGTTTGGTGGTTTTGGTTATATAAACCTCAAACACAAGCAACTAAATCAGTAAACAATGAACAAGGTACAATGATCATTACCGTTGCCGATGGTGTGTATCAACCCGCACGGATCATATTGGCAGCCAATAAAAGTACACGAGTTAAATTTTTACGTAAAGATGCCAGTCCTTGTGCGGGCACGGTATTGTTTCCTGACTTTGAGATCAGTGCAGATTTAGCGCTAAATAAAGAAGTTGAAATCACCCTACCCGCGATGAGCCAAGGTGAATATGCTTTTCATTGTCAGATGCAAATGTATAAAGGGAGTGTGTTAGTACAGTAGTTAATCTAGAGTGAAGTCCAATCGTTTAATGAGTAATTATTAAGGTGAATATTATGAGCAATTTAGATCATAGAGTTGGAGTTAATGAGGCAAATTTAGTGGTTAGAACATTAAAGTTAACTGCTGTTGATGAAATTAATAAAGAACAAATATTGACTGAAATAGATCAAACATTTGGTATTGATGCGGTTTCATACGATCAAAACAAACAGTTACTACGCTTGGCTTATGATGCAACCAATATCAGTTTACATTGTATTGAAGATATTATTCGTAAACACCATGCAAATATTGCTGATAGTTGGTGGAATCATATTAAAGAAAATTATTATAAGTTTGTTGATCAAAACTTAAAAGATAATGCATCACATCAACCATGGAGCTGTCATCAAAGCCCACCCGGTGCTAATAAAAAGTGATTTATTAACTTACCTATGTACTTGGCTCAGGATCGTCATTCCCGCAGTCTTTTAAGCGGGAATCTTC
>CAZVPC010000160.1:0-6825 GCA_964629005.1 uncultured Pseudoalteromonadaceae bacterium
CCAGGAATTGGCACAAATGATCCTAAACGCAACACAATAAGTGCCATGAATACAAACCATAATCTTTGCTTCAGTTCGGTTAATCCGCCCTGAGCTTTGTTCCCTTGTGAAGGGGCCTTACCTGGTTTAGCCATAATCTGAATTATTCCTCGATTTTACCACCAGCAGCTTCAATAGCTGCACGAGCACCTTTAGTTACACCCAAACCACGAACCGTAATTGGACGCGTAATTTCACCAGACAACATTATTTTTGCTGTCTCAATATTACGGCCAATTAGGTTAGCATCTTTAAGTGCGAAAAGGTCAACAACATCACCTTGAATTAAGTTTAATTCGTGTAAACGAACTTCAGCGCGAACTAAAGATTTACGCGAAGTAAAACCAAACTTAGGTAAACGTTGTTTCAATGGCATTTGTCCGCCTTCAAAACCAGGACGAACACTGCCGCCAGAACGAGACTTCTGACCTTTGTGACCACGACCACCGGTTTTGCCGATACCAGAACCAATACCACGTCCGCAACGTCTCTTAGCTTTTTTAGCACCGGGTGCAGGAGATAATGTATTTAAATGCATAACTTAATCCTCCACCTTAACCATGTAATAAACCTTGTTGATCATACCGCGCACTGATGGAGTATCTTCTAACTCTACAGTGTGATTAATACGACGTAAGCCAAGGCCTTTTAATGTAGCTCTATGTTTCGGTAAACGTCCGATAGAACTTTTAGTTTGTGTTACTTTAACTGTTTTAGACATGCTTAATTACCCCAGAATATCAGCAACGCTTTTGCCACGCTTAGCTGCAACTGCTTCTGGCGAGTTCATGTTCGCAAGAGCAGAAATAGTAGCGCGTACTACGTTGATTGGGTTAGTAGAACCGTATGCTTTTGACAATACGTTCTGTACGCCTGCAACTTCAAGTACTGCACGCATCGCGCCACCGGCGATGATACCTGTACCTTCAGAAGCGGGTTGCATGTAAACTTTAGAACCAGAATGACGACCCTTAATAGGGTGTTGAAGAGTAGTTCCCTTCAAATCAATGGTTACTATGTTACGGCGCGCTTTTTCCATTGCTTTTTGGATTGCAGCAGGCACTTCACGTGCTTTACCATAACCAAAACCAACGCGACCATTGCCGTCACCAACGACTGTTAGTGCAGTGAAACTGAAAATACGACCACCTTTAACCACTTTTGAAACGCGATTTACGGCAATTAACTTTTCAGCTAGATCACTTTGTTGTGTGTTTTCTACATTAGCCATATCAACTCCTAGAACTGAAGGCCAGCTTCACGAGCTGCTTCTGCTAACGCTTTAACGCGACCATGGTAAAGGAACCCAGAGCGGTCAAAAGCTACTTTAGTAACACCTTTAGCAACAGCTTTTTCAGCGATTGCTTTGCCAACAGCAGTTGCTGCAGCAGTATTACCAGTTTTTTCCAATTCGGCACGAAGTTCTTTATCTAAAGTAGATACTGCACAGATCACTTCTGATCCTGACGGTGCAATAACTTGTGCATAAATGTGACGAGGAGTACGGTTAACAACTAAGCGATTCGCACCCAACTCGCTAATTTTTGCACGAGCGCGCTTAGCGCGGCGCAAACGAGATGTTTTCTTATCCATAGTATTACCCTACTTCTTCTTAGCTTCTTTACGACGAACATTTTCATCGCTATAACGAACACCTTTACCTTTGTAAGGCTCAGGTTTACGGTATGCGCGAATATCCGCTGCGGTTTGACCAACTAACTGTTTATCAGCACCTTTAAGTACCACTTCAGTTTGCGTAGGCGTTTCAACAGTAATTCCAGCCGGAATTGTGTGTTCGATTGGGTGTGAAAAACCTAAAGATAAGTTTAATACTTTACCTTGAGCCTTTGCACGATAACCAACACCCTGTAGAATTAATTTTCTTTCAAAGCCCTTACTAACACCTACGACCATATTATTGATCAAAGCACGTGCAGTACCAGCTTGCGCCCAAGCAGATTTATCATCGTTAGCAATTGTCGTTTTAATTACATTTTCTTCTTGAGAAACAATAACTAAATCATTAATTGTACGAGATAATTCGCCAATTGGACCTTTAACTTTAATGTCTTGTCCTGATAACGTAACGGTAACGCCAGCAGGAATTGAGACTGGTGCTTTTGCAACACGAGACATTTTTCTGCTCCTTAAGCTACGTGACCAAGAACTTCACCGCCAAGACCCGCAGTACGAGCGGCGCGATCAGTCATTAGACCTTTTGAAGTAGAAATAATCGCAATACCTAAGCCTGCTTGAACTTTAGGTAGTTCATCGCGGCCTTTGTATATTCGAAGACCAGGACGTGATACACGTTTGATCATCTCGATTACTACTTTACCTTCGAAATACTTCAATTGTACTTCTAACTGAGGCTTAGCATCAGCTGAAACATTGAAATCTGTAATATAACCTTCTTCTTTAAGCAAGTTAGCAATCGCTACTTTTACTTTAGAAGATGGCATTTTCACTGCAACTTTAGCTGCAGATTGACCGTTGCGAATGCGTGTAAACATGTCCGCGATAGGATCAGTCATCATAACCATTTACTCCCGTGAATTACCAACTAGCTTTCTTAAGACCTGGAACTTCACCACGCATCGTTGCTTCACGCAACTTAATACGGCTTAAGCCGAATTTACGTAAGTATCCATGTGGACGACCCGTAACATTACAACGGTTACGTTGACGGCTACTTGAAGAATCACGTGGTAAACTTTGAAGTTTCAATACGGCATCCCAACGATCTTCTTCCGAAGAACTTTCACTTGAGATGATTACCTTTAACGCTGCACGCTTTTCAGCATATTGTGCAACTAGCTTGGTACGTTTTGCTTCACGAGCTTTCATTGACGATTTTGCCATTACTCTAACCCTTTTTCTTAAATGGAAAGTTAAAGGCAGCAAGCAAGGCATGACCTTCTTCATCAGATTTCGCACTGGTACCAATAGTAATATCCATACCGCGAATTTTATCGATTTTATCGTAATCGATTTCTGGGAAAATGATTTGCTCACGTACACCCATACTATAATTACCACGGCCATCGAACGATTTAGGGTTCAAGCCACGGAAATCACGGATACGAGGAATAGAGATTGAGATCAAACGCTCTAAAAATTCCCACATACGCTCACCGCGTAGGGTTACTTTAGCGCCAATCGGGTAGCCTTCACGGATCTTAAAGCCAGCAACAGATTTGCGTGCTTTAGTGATCTGCGGCTTTTGACCTGAGATTGCAGTAAGATCATTTGTGGCGTGCTCTAACACTTTTTTATCAGTGATCGCTTCACCAACACCCATATTAAGGGTGATCTTTTCAATCCGAGGGACTTGCATGACACTGTGGTAACTAAACTGTTTTACCAGATCAGAAACAACGGTATCTTTATAAAAATCATGCAGTTTCGCCATCGTTTACTCCAACTAAACTAATTCATTATTTGATTTGAAAAAACGCACTTTTTTGCCGTCTTCAAATCTAAATCCAACACGATCAGCCTTACCAGAGGTAGGGTTTAAAATCGCTATGTTAGATACATTAATAGGTGCTTCTTTCTCAATAATGCCACCAGGTTGCTGTAACTGAGGTACAGGTTTGGTGTGCTTTTTGATTAAGTTAACGCCTTCTACATATACTTTACCGTCTTCAACTAAAACTTTAGTGACTTTGCCACTTCTGCCTTTGTCTTTGCCAGCAAGTACAATGACTTCATCATCACGACGAATCTTAGATGCCATTATCGTGACTCCTTAAAGTACTTCTGGTGCTAATGAGACGATTTTCATAAATTTTTCATTACGAAGTTCACGTGTCACAGGCCCGAAAATACGAGTACCAATTGGCTGTAAATTTGCATTCAAAATTACAGCCGCGTTGCCGTCAAAACGGATGGTAGAACCATCAGAACGACGAACACCTTTCTTAGTGCGCACCACTACCGCGTTCATAACATCACCTTTTTTTACTTTACCGCGAGGAATAGCTTCCTTCACAGCAACTTTGATGATGTCACCTATACGTGCGTAGCGACGGTGCGAGCCACCAAGAACCTTTATACATTGTACACGTCGAGCGCCGCTGTTATCAGCAACGTCAAGCTGTGATTGCATTTGGATCATTGTTTTGCTCCGTTATTACTATTAAATAAATAGTAATTAAAGTTTAAAATTCAAGGCCAGAAATTAAGCCGTCACTGCCTTTATAACCCCTGAGATGTTAAAAAATCAAACACTCAAATTAAGTGGGCGCGAGATTATAACACCAGCGTTTAAAAAGTGATAGCTTAATTTATGATTAAACGTTTTTGATTACAATGCGAAAATATTTAAAAAAATAAGTGTAATATTAACAATCTTAATGGGGATTTAGTTAAAAACAAACAGCAACTAAAAATATTCGCTTGCTGTTCGCTAACAACATTTCACTAAAATAGATTATTTGATCAAACCTCGGTTTTTTAACATCGGCTCAATAATTGGATCTCGACCACGAAAGGCGCGAAACATTTGAGCATAATCTAACGTGTTGCCCCGAGACAAAATCATCTGGCGAAAACGATCACCATTTTCACGGGTTAAGCCACCATTTTCTTCAAACCATGTGTAAGCATCATCATCGAGCATTTCTGTCCATAGATACGCATAATAGCCTGCAGAATAACCATTTCCCCAAATATGTAAAAAGTAACTAGAACGATAACGTGGCGGCACTTCTTTTACATACAAATGTGCTTCTTTAAGTGCTTTTATCTCAAATTTATCAACGTCTTGCTCTGGTGCGCTGGCTGGTAGTGAATGCCATGCCATATCTAAGTCTGCTGCTGCTAATAGTTCAGTTAATGCATAGCCTTGATTAAAATAGGCTGCATCGGTTAATTTTTTCACTAAGCTTTTTGGCATTGGCTTACCCGTTTTATAATGTTTTGCGAAGTGTTCGAAAACAGATGGGTAACTTGCCCAGTGTTCGTTAAATTGTGAAGGAAATTCAACAAAATCACGGGCAGTATTAGTACCTGATAAACTAGGATATTGTTGATCAGCAAAGAAACCATGCAGTGCATGACCAAACTCATGAAACATGGTAGTAACATCATCCCATGAAATTAATGCGGGTTGCCCTGGCGCCGGTTTGGTAAAATTAGTTACGTTGTAAATCACCGGCTTGGTACCCAGTAAGTAGGATTGACCCACCATGTTGTCCATCCATGCACCACCTGACTTATTATCACGTTTGAAAAAATCCGCATAAAATAAGCCAATACTACTACCATCAGCATTAAACAATTCAAACACCCTAACATCTTTTTGATAAACAGGTAGGTCGTGACGCTCTTTAAAGGTAATACCGTAAAGTTGGCTTGCTGCATAAAACACACCGTCTGTTAAAACCCGATTTAATTCAAAATACGGTTTAACCTGATTTTCGTCTATGTTGTAACGTGCCTTGCGAACTTTTTCAGCATATAACTCCCAATCCCATGGCTGTAATTTGAAATTTTTATGTTCTTTGTCGATAACGGCTTGAATATCGGCCGCTTCTGCTTGGGCATGCTTGGTGGTTGCCGGTGCTAGCTTTTTCAATAACGCGGTAACCGCTGCGGGATTTTTCGCCATTTGATCTTGCAAAGTCCATGCAGCAAAGCTGCTAAAACCAAGCAAAGCCGCTTTTTGCGCGCGAATTTTAGCTAAGCGCTTTATTACTTTGCGGGTATCATTCTTATCGCCTTTTTGGCTACGAGTCCAAGAAGCGTTAAATAATTTTTCACGAGTATTACGATTGGTTAGCGACTGTAATGCGGGTTGTTGGGTAGTATTTTGTAATGGCAATAGCCATTTATTTTTTAAACCGCGTGCTTTAGCATCAATCGCGGCAGTTTTTATTGTGCTAGCTGACAAGCCAGCTAATGCCGCTTTATTGTCAACCACTAAACCGGCCGCTTTAGTACCATCAAGTAACTCATTCACAAATTTAGCACTTAAAATAGCATCTTCTTTGTTAAACGCTTTTAATTTTACTTTATCTGTCTCAGATAAATTAGCACCTGCATGAATAAAACTATCGTAATAATAGTCTAGCAAACGTAAAGATTCTGCATCTAAATGCAACGATTTTGCCTGTTGATGTAATTTTTTAATACGTTGAAATAATTTACCATTAAGATAAATAGCATCTCTATGGGCTGCTAATTCAGGGGCAACCGTTTGTTGGATTTTTTGCAATGTAGGATTGTTATTGGCACTGGCTACCGCAAAAAATATACGGCTAACACGAGTTAGCATAACACCCGATTTTTCTAAAGCCACTAAGGTGTTTTCAAACGTTGCAACGGCTGAATTGTTAGCAATGTCAGCCACTTCTTTTAAATGTCGCTTCATGCCTTCTTTTATTGCTGGTAAGTAATCACTATCTTTGATTTTATCGAATAATGGTGCTTGATAAGCTAACGTACTTGCCTGTAAAAAGGGATTGTTTTTATTAATATCGGTTAAATTGTGTGCTTGCGTGGTTGAAACACTAATGCCGCAAAAAAGGACAGCACAAAGTAATCGATGAGAAACTTTTCGGTTCATCGTATATTTCCTTGCAGTGAAAAATAGAATAATACCAAGCTTATTAGGTATTAAAGTCGCCGTACTCTAGCACCTGTTTTACTTTAAACCCAGTTTTGGCTTAGAAAAATATAAGAGATGATTTGCTAAAATGTAAAATATTTGATTCAAATTAATTTGAATATGAATTATGTCTTATACCAATCTCACTAAATATGTGCTCATTTCTACTTGTT
>CAZVPC010000161.1:0-6820 GCA_964629005.1 uncultured Pseudoalteromonadaceae bacterium
AGCGGCAAGGGCAGGTGAACAAGGTCGAGGCTTTGCGGTGGTTGCTGATGAAGTAAGAGCGTTAGCGTCTAAAACGGCTGATGCTACTGAACAAATCGGTAGTATGTTAAAGCAAATTAGTAGTGAAACCGAGCAAACTACTAATGTGATGGGGCAAATTGTTGAACAAACCACTAGTGTTGTTAATACTATGGATGAACTTGCCAGCTCACTTAATAATATTAATCAATTAACGACTGAATCGTCAGATGCGAGTGGTTATATTAGCCATGCCTTGCAAGAATTTGATCTTACTTCTTCGACTATTTCAGCATCAATCACTAATTTGCATGATTTTTTAGTGAGCAAAGGTAAAGATACGCAAAGTGTTTCAGTGCAAGCGCAGGGGTTATCAACGAGTACCGAATCAATATTTGTGCAATTAACAGAATTTAAAACTCATTCACTCATTGAACTAATGTCTGAACAAGTACAAATAGCTGCGCAACAAATAGGTAGTATTTTTGAACAGCAAATAATTGCCCGAAAAATATCAAGTAACGATGTCTTTAATTTTACTTATCATGAAATAGCTGATACTGATCCGCAAAAATTTTCTACCAGTTTTGATGCATTTACCGATCTACATTTTCCTAGTATTCAAGAACCATTATTGAAAAAATTTAGTGAGATGATTTACGCCGGCGCTGTTGATGTAAACGGTTACTTTCCAACACATAACCAATGTTTTTCAAAACCATTAACGGGGGATTATCAAATTGATTTTGCCAATAATCGCACTAAACGAATTTTTAGTGATCCGACCGGCATACGATGTGGTCAACATACCAAAAAATTTTTATTACAAACGTATAAGCGTGACACGGGGGAAATTATGCATGATATTTCAGCACCAATTTTTGTAAATGGTCAACATTGGGGCGGATTTAGAATTGGTTTTAGAGCTAAGAGTAAAGATTAAGCTAGTGGTCGCCAACCGATACAATCAATGGGGTAGCTGCCAATACCATCAAAGAAATCGGTACAGGTATTCACTTCACTCTTAAAAAACATATCGTGATGAAGCGCTTGCGCACCATGTAAACTAATTTCATGAATAAGATGCCAAAATACACGTTCGCGCGCATTACTGGGCGTTTCTTCCTGTACTAATAATAATGTCCATTCTTCCATTACATCAGTTATAAACATATCTAATTCAGTGTAATGAAGTGTTTGAGTTATCACCGCTTTAATATAAGCGTTAAGTTGCGTTATTTTTTCATTGATAAACAGCTCAATTATCATACTTCCCCCGAGTCACAATAACGTGACTGGTGATCTATTTGAAAGAAATTGAATGGCTTCCTTTCCTAATTTATAGACATAACATTTTTGCTCTTGCCTTATAAGTTATTGTCGATAACTGGCGTTTTGTCAAAGTAGTCCAGTCATTATTTTACTAGAAAAAATTAAGGTAATTGTAATTAACTGTATTCAAAGAGACTATTATTCTGCTGGAAGTAGGGTTGCTTTGATGAGTAATACTGGTTTTACCGGTACATCTTCCCAACCAACTGAGTCATCATAGTGAGTTTTTACCTTACCAATGGCTTCAATAACCTCTTCGCCTTTGACAATAGCGCCAAATACCGCGTAACCCCATTTTCTACCAGGGTTTAAGCTAGTATTGTCTGCTAAATTAAAGAAAAACTGGCGACGACCAGTATGTGGTCTACTTTCTTTAGCCATAGCGATAGTCCCTAGTTGGTTTTTCAAACCGTTGCCTGACTCATTAACGATAGGACCATTATCTTTTTTAAGGGTGAAATTGACATCGTAAGCGCCACCTTGAGCAATAAAACCGTCGATAACTCGGTGAAAAATAGTATTGTTATATTCTCCGCTAACAACATAGGTTAAAAAATTATCGACGGTTAATGGTGCTTTAACCCGATCTAATTCAACAATAATCACTCCCATGGATGTTTCTAATTTAACTTTAGGAAAAAGGTTATCGGGATCTATGGCCATGTTTTTGGCCAATGAAGGTAAGCTAAAAACATTAAGTAAAATAAATGCTAGTGGTAAGAATATTATTTTTTTTAATAATAATTTCATCAGATTTCCTTGTTGTTTTGAGGTTATTTGTCAAATATTTATTGTGCACCAAGAAAAGTTTGAACTTCTTTATCAAGTACAATTTGTTGAATTAATTTAGCCAGTTGTTGATTGAAATCACGCTCTAGTACTGCTAAATCAGCGAGCAGTGGTCCTTCACTTTTACCATGAACACGATAGCTTTTTGTTAGTGTTTTTTCATGATCTGAAATTTGTAATCGTAGTACAATTTCATTTTTCGCTTTATATTTCATCAGTGTTTGTTCAACCGTAATTAAAGTCTGTTCAATGAAAATGTCAATTTTTGGTTTACTCTGTTCATTTAAATTGAGCCCTTGTTGGGTGAATGCCTCGGCAAAATTCTTTTGCAATGTGTGTGCAATAGGCATGGTGCTATTGATTAATTCAGCCGCTTTGTTGGCACGTAGAATTTGAATTATATGGCGATTTGTACGTAAGTCTAAAATATTTAGTGATGCGGATATTTGTGGGTAAATACTCACCAGCTTACCTGACATTTCAGGGGCAATAATGATATTTTTTGTGCTATTGGCACAACTGAATAAACTGAGTATTATCAGGTAAATAAATCCTGACTTTAAAAAGGGAAAGATCATTATTCTTCTCGGTTATTTGAGGGTTAAAAATAGCTTGTTATAAAAGTTCACTTGATCGCTTTGATCACCACGAATTTTTTATTACTGGCAATGAGTGTTGTTTTTGTGAAAATTTGTTGTAATTTAACATGGTAGCCCAATTGACGATTACCAATAATATGTAATTCTCCCCCCTTTTTGAGCACTCGGTAGCTATCTTTAAACATTTGCCACGCAATATGATCAGTCACTGCTTGTTGTTGATGAAAAGGAGGGTTACATAAAATAGCATCAACGCTGTTGTTCACCATATTAGTTAAACAATCATTAGCAAAAAATTGGCATTGCTTGGCTAAGGTCGGTAAGTTCTGTTCGATATTATGTTTCGCTGAGGCAACCGCCATATAAGATTCGTCTATAAAAGTGACTTCATTGTTAGGGTGTTTAGCTAAAAGTGATAAACCAATAACCCCGTTGCCACAGCCTAAATCAATGACTTTTGCATTGGTAAACTGGGGTAAATGTTGTAGAAAAAAACGGGCACCCAAGTCTAACTGCTCCCGAGCAAAAACGTTAGCATGGTTAAAAATGGTAAAATCTGTGTTTTCTAACCGCCATGAGATTGGCAATGGGTTAGTAAATTTATTGTTATTATCAAGTTGACAAAAGACTAAACGAGCTTTTTTTACTGCGAGTGAGGTGGTGGTAGTGCCGAGGTGTTTTTCAAAAATCTTTAAGGTTGAACTATGAATGTCTTTTGCTTTTGCGGTAGCAATGAATAGGGTTTTTGCAGGGATTATTGCTTTGATCTTACTGAGTTGTTCAATTAATAGTGCTTTACTTTTGGGGATCCTATAAAGAATAAGATCAATGTTTGCTGGTAAGGGATCTAAACTAGTTAGTAACGTTAATTGTTTACATTCTAGATGGTGTTGTGGCAAATTTTGTTGTTGGTTATAAAGTAAACCTTGCTGACTAACATAAGAGTCGCTAATACTAAAAACTTGATGTAAGTAACAACTTAGCGATAAAGCGCCAAAATTATCATTAAAAATCGCTATTTTTTTAGTTTCATTTAACAAGTTATTTTCTTTGAGATAATTAAATAAATATTCATCACCAGCATCCCAAGCTTGCAGACTGTTATTATATTGCTCAGCAGGGAAACGTTCTAAAGATAACTGGTTGTTATTAATGATAAAAGGGCTAAGCATTTGTTAACGACTTGGTTTGAAAGAAAAATAAAGCGCTATTGTGACAAAATTTAGCCTGAGTAGCTAGTTTGATTTGTATGAAAAAAATAGTAAAAAATAAATTGTTAAGAATGACATTATGTTAGCGATTTATAGTTGTTTTAGCCATCTAGATAGATGGTATAATAGCAGATTGAGTCTAAAGTTAATTCTATAAGAAAGAGATAAACATTAAGGAAAAAAGATGTCTGTAGAAGCCATAATAGAGCAAAAATTGCTAAATTCTTTTTCGCCACTGCATTTAGATGTTGTTAATGAAAGCCATCAGCATAATGTGCCTGCTGGTAGTGAATCACATTTTAAAGTAGTCATTGTTTCTAAAGAGTTTGAAGGTGAGCGTTTAATTAAGCGTCATCGTGCCATCAATAGTGTTTTAGCGGATGAATTAGCTGAAAAAATACATGCGCTAGCACTTCATACCTATACTGAAAAAGAGTGGCAACATTATTATACCGATGGCGTTCCTTTGTCTCCTAAGTGCCGTGGTAGCAAAAAACCGTAATTAACTGAAGCCTGATCTTAGCTTGATGAGGAATCGTGTTGCTTCATGAATAGTTAAGTTGATGGCCTAAGTGAGGTTGCTGATGGTTTGTAATTGTTTAAAATCAGTCAGCCCCATTAAGACTTTAATGATACCGTCTTGAACTAGCGTGCGCATGCCGTCTTTTATGCCTTGAGCGCTGATCACATCAACATTCTGGCAAGAATAAATATTGTTACGATTAATGCTCGATATTGGTAAGACTTCGTGAATACCCACTCGGCCTTTATAGCCACTATCGTTACATTGGCTACAGCCTTTGGCTCGATATAAAATTAATTTTTGCCAGTCTATATTTAATTCATCAATATATTGTTCACCATAATGACGTTGAATAAAGTTTATTTGCTGTTGATCAGGTTGGTATTGTTCTTTGCAATTTTTACATAAGGAACGGATCAAACGTTGCGCTAAAATACCAATAATAGCATCAGCGAAATTGATTGGATCTAAACCAATATCAAGCAAACGAGTGATGGTTTCAGGCGCTGAATTGGTGTGTAACGTTGATAAAACCAAATGACCCGTAAGTGATGCTTCAATACCTGCATGTGCGGTTTCTTTGTCGCGCATTTCGCCAATCAAAATAATATCAGGATCTGCTCGTAAAAAAGCTCTTAAAGCAGAGGAAAAGTTTAAACCCACTTTGCTATTCATTTGTACTTGTTGTAAACCTGCTTGTGTTATTTCAACCGGATCTTCTGCTGTCCATATTTTTTTCTCGGCTGTATTTAGTTTTCCTAATATGCCATGCAAAGTAGTGGTTTTTCCTGAACCGGTTGGTCCTACCACTAATAAAATACCGTGTGGGTGTTTGATCATTTCATCCATCAGACGGTAATTTCTTGTCGACATACATAATTTTTCATAGGGCATTGCAGCACCAGTGGCCAAAATCCGCATAACAATGCCTTCACCAAATACCGTTGGTATGGTTGCAACTCTGACCTCAATGGCTTTGTTGGCTAATTTTACGGTGAACTTGCCATCTTGCGGTAAACGTTTTTCGGCAATATCGAGTCGCGACATAATTTTTATGCGCGCGGCTGTCGCGGGTTGATGGCTTGCTGGAATTTCGATCACCTTTTGGCATATACCATCAACACGCATTCGCACTTGAGTTGGGTTTTTTCCTTTACTGGGTTCAATGTGAATATCAGAAGCATCCATTTGTACCGCATCATGCAAAATACGATTAACCAGTTTCACCACGGCGGGTGCTTCTTTGTTAATGGCTTCGTCATCAACAATGCCATTTTCAACCATAATATCGGCTTCAATTTCGCCAAGAATTTCACCCAATTCGCCCATGTTGGCGACCGAGGGAAGTTGCGCACCAAGGTAACGATGAATATCTTCGGGTAAACCTACACATATTTTGTAATCACAGATCCCTGTTGCTGATTCTATTTCCAGTAATAAATCGCTGTTGTTGGGGGACGACATTAAAATTATGGGGTCTTCGTTTATATCGGCGAGTACCACCACATTATTTTTTTGTAAGTAGTTATTATTGAGTTTGTTATTGGCAGGAAAAAGATGATACTTTTTTTCATCGTAATTTAAATAAGGGACTTGATAGAAAACCTCCAGTGATAAGCCAATCATTTCTTTACTTATTTGATAATCATCGATTAATTTGCGTAACTGTACGGACAATAGTAGTTCATTATTAAGGTTATCATATTGTTCTTTAGTTAAAGCACTGATATGAACAAGATAATCAAAGGGGGCTTTAGTTCCACCTAACTCGTATCTAAATTTTTGCGCTAACAGTGTCGACATTTCGATCGCTTTTTGTTGATCATCCATTGTAAATATAGTGTTGTCTTGGCGGTTAATAAATTGGATCACCCCCAATAACACACCGTTATCTTGAATGGGTACTATTAACATACTCTTAGTGCGAAATTGACTGGCTAAATCGTAACGGTGAGCAAATTTAAGCTTGCTATGGATTAATTTTAAGGCACTTTCATCGTAGGCATCTTTGATCAATAAAGGCTGTAAGCTTAATGCGACATAACCCGCCAGTGATTGTGGACCAATAGGAAGACGTATTTCTTTAATATCTTGTCCTGATTTAAAATATGAAACAATATCGCTGCTGTAACGGTTGCGTTGATAAATGGTCATGCGTTGCGCGTGAAATAGATCCAAAATATCATTTTCTAAGGTTGGCAAAGCATCGATAAAACGATGACAATCATGAATTTTTTTGAATAAATTGAGTAGTTGTTGGTAAAATTCCATAGTATCTACTTGATGCTGTTTTAATTCTATTTTGATTGTTGTTATAGACAATTTTTGTGATAAAAGCTATTTATACC